>CAKPFO010000039.1 GCA_934153805.1 uncultured Clostridia bacterium
TGTGTGTGTGTGTGTGTGTGTGTGTACAGCCACAACGGTTTTAGCTTTCGTCATTTTTTATATTTCTCCTTTGTTAATCTTATTATTTTTATTATACATATAATTTCTACTTTTAGCAATATTTTTTATAAAAATAATCTGAAATAAAAAATGAATATAAAAAATCGTTTGACATATAATATAATTGATGTTATAATAACATTAGCTAGCAAATTCGTTTGAAGACACGAAATTGCATGAGATATATTTCGCAGATATATCTCTTTTTTTATTTTATATATAAGTGAAAAAGCAGGGTCGCAGTCCCTGCTACAAAGATTATTCTTTGTTTTTTTCTTGGCTTTCATCATTTGCATTACTTAATAGTAATAATACGATTAATCGCCAGATTAATTCATATGAAGACACTACGTTGCACCTCCTTCCTCAAAGATTTCCTTTGAAAAGGATGTTTCCTTTATAATAAAAAATCTGCTAAAACACAACAGCCTTTAACTATTTTTTCACAATTTTTTTCAATTCTGTTTACTTTATAAAACTCTTTTGATATTATATATTTAATAAAAGGGGGACTTTATGAATACGGAGAATTTAAATACTACAAAAATTAGCAAAACTCATTTATATATACTATACTTTTTCATTTTTTCTGTTTTTGGATGGATAATGGAAACAGTGTTTAGTTTTATTGTTTTAGGACATTTTACTAATAGAGGATTTTTATATGGCCCTTTATGCCCTATTTATGGATGGGGTGCTATTATATTAATTATCTTTTTAAGTAAGTATAAAGATAATGACCTTAAACTTTTTACTTATTCTGCTGTTATCTTTTCTGTTTTTGAATATTTTGTAAGCTATTTATTAGAGGCTCTATTTAAAGAGCATTGGTGGGATTACACTACAGACTTTTTAAATTTAAATGGTAGAATTAGTATTTTTTATACATTTGCTTGGGGATTTATAGCTATTATTTTTATAGGTCACATTTATCCTTTTGTTGAAAAAAAAGTAAATTTAGTAGTAGAAAAGCTTAATTCTAAAGTTTTAAATATTGGAATTAACTTTACTTGTTTTGTTTTTATATTTGATACTGTTATTTCATGTATTAAATATCTTAATTTGATTTAAAAATATAAGGAATAAATCTTTATTTGTAAGACTTTTACTCTACTTTTTAAATTTTCTATTACTATATAAAAATAGGATAATATATATTTTAAGTCAATGTACTAAAATTATATATTATCCTATTTTTTTATGCTTTAGCTAAAATATGTTTCTTTGTTATAGCAAGTCCATCTCCTACTTCTAAAATTTGAGTTTCAAGTTCTGGATTATTTGTAACTTCTGCTATGTATTCTCTTAAATTTCTTACTGCTGTACGTTGTTTATGTTTGTTATAATCACTCATTACATAACCTTTATACAAAATGTTGTCAGCAAATATTACTCCATTTTCATTTAGCATTCGTAAAGACTCTTTTAAGAAAAATGGATATTTACCTTTTGCAGCATCTATAAATATCATGTCATACTTGTCATTTAAGTTTGGTAATATTTCGACAGCATCTCCTTCTATTATGTTTATCTTTTCTTGTACTCCTACTTTTACAATATTTTCTCTTGCCTGTGCTAGTCTTTCTTCGTCTCTTTCTATAGTGTCTATTTTTCCTCCATCTTGTAAATATTCAGAAAAGCACATTGCAGAGTAGCCTACTGCTGTTCCTATTTCTAGAATTTTTTTTGGTTTAATTTCTTTTAATACTTTATCTATTACCTCTAAAGTGTCATCCATTATTATTGGAATATGTTCATCTAAAGCTTTTTCTTTTATTTTTTCTAATTCTTCTTTATTCATTTTTCCCTCTTTTTCTTTTATTAATTATATAAAATCATTTAAACTATGCTTAATCAATTATAAAAAAATCTATTTAAGCTATAGAAGTACCCCCTTTTTGCTTTCTTTGAAAGAAGGAGTGTCCCTTTTAGAAAATTTTTTCGAAAAAAGGGCGTCCCTTTTAGGAAAAAAGGCGTCCCTTTTAGTGACGCCTTTGTTTATTTTATCTTCTTGCTTCTCTTTCTCTAGTTTTTGTGTCTAGTGTTTTCTTTCTTAATCTAATATTTTTAGGTGTTACTTCAACTAGTTCGTCTTCTGCTATAAATTCAATAGCTTTTTCTAGTGACATTTGTAGTGGTGGAACTAAACGTAGTGCATCATCTGAACCTGAAGCTCTTGTGTTTGTTAAGTGTTTTTCTTTACATACGTTTATTGCAATGTCTTCATTTCTTGAGTTTATTCCTACTATCATTCCCTCATATACGTCTACACCTGCTCCTATTAAAAGTTCTCCTCTTTCTTGTGCATTGTATAGACCATATGTTACAGATGTTCCTTGTTCAAATGCTACTAATACACCTCTTGTTCTAGCTTGAATTTCTCCTTTATATGGTTCATAGCAATCAAATATTGAGTTCATTGTTCCTGTACCTTTTGTGTCTGTTAAGAATTCTGTTCTATATCCTATTAGTCCACGTGCGGGTATTTTAAATTCTACTTTTGTATGTCCTAATTCTGCTGGCTCCATATTTAACATTTCTGCTTTACGTCTTCCTAATTTTTCTATAACTGTTCCTATAGATTCATCTGGCACATTTACTACTAGTCTTTCCATTGGTTCGCATTTTACACCATCTATATCTTTAAATATAACTTTTGGACGAGATACTAATAGTTCAAATCCTTCTCTTCTCATTGTTTCTATTAATACTGATAAGTGTAATTCTCCACGTCCACATACTTCAAAGCTATCTGCTGACTCTGTTTCTTTAACTCTTAAAGATACGTTTCTTTCTAGTTCTTTAAATAATCTATCACGAATATGTCTTGATGTAATAAATTGTCCTTCTTTTCCTGCAAAAGGTCCATTATTTACACTAAATGTCATAGATACTGTTGGTTCATCTATGTCTACAAATGGTATTTTTTCTGGGTTATTTAAATCACATATAGTGTCTCCTATATTGATGTCTGCTACACCTGATAGTGCAACTATATCTCCTGCTCCAGCTTCTTCTACTTCTACTCTTTTTAGTCCTTGATATGTGAATAATTTTGCTACTTTTCCTTGCACATTTTTATCTTGCTTACAGATTGCAATTGGCATACCAGATTTTATTGTTCCTCTTTCTATTCTTCCTATTGCTATTCTTCCTAAATAGTCATCATAGTCTATGTTAGAAACTAACATTTGAGCTGGTCCTTCTATTTCGCATTCTGGTGCATCTATATATTTAACGATTGTGTCAAATATACAGTTTACATTATCACTTTCTTCATCTAGGCTCATTTTAGCTATTCCATTTTTTGCTGATGCATATACAACTGGGAAATCTAATTGGTCGTCATTTGCATTTAATTCTATAAATAACTCTAATACTTTGTCTACAACTTTTGCTGGGTCTGAACCTGGTCTATCTATTTTGTTTATTACAACTATTGGTTTTAAGTTAAGTGCTAATGATTTTTTTAGAACCTCTCTTGTTTGAGGCATTGGTCCTTCAAAAGCATCTACTAATAGTAATACACCATCTACAGTTTTTAGTACACGTTCTACTTCTCCACCAAAGTCTGCGTGTCCTGGTGTGTCTACTATGTTTATTTTTATTCCATTATACATTACTGATGTATTTTTAGAAAGTATTGTTATTCCTCTTTCTTTTTCTAGGTCATTTGAGTCCATTACTCTTTCTTGAACTTGTTCATTTTCTCTAAATACGTGACTTTGTTTTAACAAACAGTCTACAAGTGTTGTTTTTCCGTGGTCAACGTGTGCAATTATTGCTATGTTTCTTATATTTTCATTTTTCATTTTTTATTTTCCATTCCTTTCTATTTTCATTAAAATAGTATATTTATCACAGTCAGAATGTATATTTATTTTAGTGTACAAACCTTGGGTTAAAGATTTGTACTATAAAATAAATATACATTCAATTTAAGTTTTAAAATACTATTCTTCTTTAAATTCATCAGAAGTTCCTTCTAATTCTTTTATAGATAACTCTATTCTTTGTGCTTCTAAATCTAGCTCTATTATTTTTGCATTAACATGTTGTCCTAATTTTAATTCTTCATCTGGTTTTGCAAGTTTTCTTTCTGCTATTTGAGAAATGTGTACTAATCCTTCTATTCCTGGTTCTAGTTCTACAAATACTCCAAATGGCATAATTTTGTTTACTTTTACTTTAACTACATCATTTACGTGATATCTTTGAGAAGCCATGTTCCATGGGTTTGGTCCTTTTTCTCCATATGATAATTTTAGTCTTCTATTTTCTTTATCTACATCAATTACTGTTACTTCTATTTCTTGACCTTGTTTTAAAAGCTCGTCCACTTTTGCATTTCTATCCCAAGACATTTCTGAAATATGTAATAATCCTTGTGTGACACCTAAATCTACAAAAGCACCATAAGAGCTTATACTTGCTACAATTCCTTTGTACTTTTTGCCAATTTCTACATCTGACCAAAATTCTTCTATTTTTCTATTTTTTTCTTCATCTAATACAGATTTTATAGAACCTATTATTTTATTAACTTTAGCATCATATTCTGTTATCCTAAATTTTACAATAGTTCCTTTTAATTTAGAGGCATCTTCTCCTCTATGTATTCCTGATAATGAAAGTGGTATAAACACTCTCTTACCATAAATTTCTACTATTATTCCTTTATCGTTTACTTCTTTTACTTTTTCTTCAAATATTTCTTTATTATTTATTTTTTGTTCGAACTCTTTTTGATTCTCTCTTTGCTTTACTCTTTTATAAGATAACAATACATTTCCTAATCCATCATTTTGTTTTAAAACATCGGCTGTAATCATATCACCTACATTTAATTCATTTTTTGGATTTGCATTTTCATCATCAGAGTATTCTTTTTTTGGTATAATTCCATCAGCTTTGTAGCCTATATCTACAAATATTTCACCTTGTGGTGTTATACTAATAATTCTACCAGTAACTGTTTTTTCTAGTTTTGTTTCTTTTAAAGATTTCTCATATAATTCTTTAAAAGATAAATCATTTTCATTTTCCATATTTTCACCTTATTTTTACATTTTTTAACTATTTTATTATACTCTAATACTGTTATTTTGTCAACATTATTATGTTACTCATTATTTCTTCACTTACTTGGTTTAATACTTCTTTTTCTGGAGATTTTGATTGGCACTTTGAATAATCTAATGGTTTTCCATAATTTACTGTTACTCTTGTGAATGGCTTAAAACTTCCTTTTATTCCTACAGGTATTACAGTGCTTCCTGTTCTAACAGCCATAAATGCAGCACCGTTTTTTATTGCAGCACCTTTAGCTAAACCTTTTCTTGTTCCTTCTGGGAAGATTCCTAATATTCCATTTTCTTTTAGAACTTTAAAGCTTCTTTTCATTGCTTCTATATCTTGTGCATTTCTTTTTATTGGTATACAGTCAAATAGGTGTGCTAGCCAATTAAGTATTACAGATCTACACAAGTCTTCTTTACCAACAAAGCAAACTTTTCTTTTTGTAAATAATACTATTGCTGCTGCATCCAAGTAATTTATGTGATTAGCACATATTATGTATGGCTTATCGTCTTCTATATTTTCTTCCCCAACTTTTTTTACTCTATATACAATCCTATATAATCCTCGTAAAAAAGCTTTTACCATTTTATATTCTATTTGCTTCCATTTTGTATCTGGACGTGGCGTATATACTTTTTTTCTATGTTCTATTTCTTTTTGCTTTTTTCTTATTATCTTCTTTACTTGATTTTTCACTTGATTTATAGATAAATTTGTAGTATCTATTACTGTTGCATCTTCTGCAACTTTTAGTGCACCGATTTCTTTTTCTTTATCATTTTTATCTCGTATTTGAATATTTTTTAATACCTCTTCATACGACATTTCTATACCTTTTTGTTTGCATTCTTTATATCTTCTTTTTGCTCTTTCTTCCTCATCAGCATCTAAATAGATTTTTACATCAGCTTTAGGGAATACATATGTGCCTATATCTCTACCTTCCATTATAACATCTTTTCCCATAGCTAATTTTCTTTGTAATTCTACTAATTTTAATCTTACCTCTACAATTGAAGAAACTTGAGATACTATTTGGCTTACTTCTTTACTCCTAATTTGAGTAGTTACATCTTCTCCATTTAATAAAATAGTTTGTTTAGATTTTTCATTTTTTATATCTATTTCTATTTTATCTAGTAACTCTATTATTTTTTCTTTTTCTTCTAACTTAATATTATTATTTAACATCGCGAGAGCAACACATCTATATGTTGCTCCTGTATCTATATTTATTAATCCCATGTGTTTTGAAATTAATGCTGTTATTGTTCCTTTACCTGTACCTGCAGGTCCGTCAATTGCTACTATAAATGACATATTTTTTCCTCTTTTCTTAAACTATTATAGACGGGTATTTAAGTTTTCTATTAAACTAAAACGCCCCGTCCTTAATAGTTTAATAGATTTTTTTATTTGGGCAATTCTATAGATTTAGCTATCACTGTTATTTTTTGTACACTCATTGTTGTTTGTTTTTCTATTTCTTTTACACATTTTTCTTTAAATCCTTTTAATTCTTTTATTACATTATGTCCATAATATACGGCAACCTCCATATATATGTATGGTCCTTCTCCATAGTTTTCTACTCTTGTTCTTATAACTCTAGCAATGCCATCTTCCCTTTTTGCTTGATACTCTACAAGTTGCCTAAACACTGTGTCTGATATTGTAAAATTTCCCAAGTAACTAAATGTAGGTCTTATTATAGATTTTTCTGATATATATGGCTTATTTCCACTTCCTTTTGATTTAAATATTTGAAGTGGGTCTAATATATACCCTGAGAAGTCTTTTTTTATTTCAAATGTTGGTACTGGTATAACATGTTTTCCTTGAGTAACCCTTATATTTCTTGCTGTATCCATTTCATCTTTTGTAGCAACCTCATTTATATATATTGTTTTTTCTATTGGTGGCAATTCTAAATTTTCTGCAATTTTCTTAACCATTCCATCTGAAGTTCCAAGTATTAGTATCGAATCTGGTTTATATTTTTTTAATGCTTTAATCATTTCTTTTCTTTCTTTTTCATCTATAAAAATTGCATGTTTTACTGTTTCTATTTTAGTTGGAGCTTTTTTAGCTGATTCTCCTGCTACCACTGCATTTTCATTTACTAATAATCCATCATCTATTATATATGATATATTGTTTTCTCCTGCAACCATTTGTGCACGATAACTTTTACCTGTTCCTGATGGTCCAACAAACGCATAAACTCTCATTTTTTGATTATTCCTCCATTTCACTTTTCTATTAATGCAAAACTGTATTGGAATCCATGATATTTAGTGCTATACTTTCTTTTATCTATAACATTTATCTCATATTTATTTTGTATTTTCTCTAATAGTCCATAACTATCAGCATCTAATACCCATATTCTTCCTTCGACATTTTGTAAATCTTCTAGATTGTAAATAGTTTTCATATGTTTGCCAAATGCCTTATATGCTTCTTCTACATTCCAAAATGATTCATCATAAAAATACAAAAAATTGTCAGGGAAATTTGCTGATACTACAAATCCACTACCCTCATTAGAGCAAACTAGAATGTCTCCTTCTTTTACATTTTCTCTTAAGTATTCAAATGGCTTTTGATTTGTTTCATTATAATTGTCTTTGCATAAGTTTGATGTTATAAAAATTCCGGTTATTATGCACAAAACACATATTATCATCGTTATATACTTATTGCCCTTTTTAGCTATAGCATATGACATTACAAATATAACTAAACCTGTAACGCATAGCATATATCTCGCATATATTATTGGAGTGTTTAGAACTACAGACATTGCACAAGCTCCAAGAATTACTCCTATATACACAACAATTGACAATTTTACTGCAAGATTTTCTTTCTCTTCATTTTTTATATTTCGTACACATGTATATACTAAATACCCCAATATCACTATACTAAACAATATGGCATATGTATCTGATGTATACTTTGTTTTTTCTAAGTTTCCTGTAAATTGAAATGTAAGAAACTCTATTATAGTATCTGGAAATTTAAGATAAATCCAAAAATGTGTAGATGACATTTGTTTCATCTGTCCCAATAATGATATTATCCAAGGAAGATATAATGTAATTTGTAATATTCCACATATTATGAATATTTTTATTTCATATGTAAATTTTTTGTTTTTTACAGCTTTTGTCACAAAATATATGAACATAATCAAATTTACAATTCCTGCTGCCATTAATCCATAATAATGTGTATATGCTGATGCCAAACTACAAATCGTAAATATTATCCAATTTTTTATTTGCTTGTTACCTTGATTTTTATAAATCCTATATGCGTATATGCTCATTACAGTAACCAATAGCATTGCAAACGTGTACATTCTTATCTCTGCCGTATATACTACTATTGTTGGTAAGAAAAAACTAAAAAACGAAAATAGTATTCCTACATTTTTACCAAAATCTTTTCTGATATGTGTAAATCCTAAAATTCCCACGATTACTGCACATATATATGAAAATAACCTATAACATATAATTTGGTTTCCAAATATTAAGTTTATTATATGTAACATCCAATAGTATAATACTGGATGAACGTCATTTGCACCTATTGTCCATATTTCTTTAAATGTATGATTTGCTATTGCTACAGAATAACTCTCATCAAACCATAAATTGTTGTGAAATACTGGTATTGCTACAAATATCATTCCTATTATAATTACTACTATATGTAAAATATCTTTTTTATCTAATCTCATTTTTTCATTTCCTTTGCTATTTATTTGTGTTTCATTATATCATTATGAAAAAAAAATGTCTACAATTTTTGAAGTCAAAAGTAATTAATTGTTTTTTACTCTATTCTCTTTTATAATTTCTGTGTTTGTTTAATTTAGTTAAAGTAAAAGGTCAAGCATTGCTTGACCTTTTACTTATTCTTGTAACTTTTTTTCAATTTCCTTTAGTCTTTTGTTGGAGATAGAAATATAGACTAACATCGTGTCAATGTTTTGATTTATTGTAAAGATTGACGTTTCTTTTTGACCTTTTAAAACGCTTATCTTTACATTCTGCTGTGTGTCGTCTTTCTGATTTACCTTGTCACATACTGTCATAAGATATTCCGGTGTCAGACTTTCAAGCATCATTTTCACCGTCTCACATGATGGCATAAAAACCTGAATTTCCTTCCAGTCAACATTGTCGCAGCAAATTGATTTTAAGCAAGTATCCATCAACTCTATTATTTCATTCCGCTTTGTTTCTTCTACCTCCTGTAAAATTTCACTTATCTTTTTTGTCTTTGTGTTCCTCATGATTTTTTCTCCTTTTTATAATTAAAAAAAAGATCTATACGTTACATATCTATATTATAGCATGTTTGTTATCTTATGTCAATTTCATGTTATACCAATTTGGTGCTCATTAGTCGAGTTATCTTTAGTAACATGTAGGTTTTTTTGTACTTATTAGCCGAGTTATCTATAGTAACATGCAGGGTTTTTGGCACTTATTAGCCGAGTCACCTATAGTAGCATGTAGGGTTGTTTAGCACTTATTAACGAGTCACCTATAATAGCATTCAAGATTATTTGTGCCAAATAACTCCATCCTCATTGACATTTTTTATTTTATTTGTAACAAACAAAAGAGAATTAGTTTTTTCCTAATTCTCTTTATTAATTAATTTACCTCATTTATTTTTATATCTCTAACATGTTCAATTTTTTCCCATTTTGTGTCTCTCTTAAATAAACATTTAAAGTTTATTAATAGCCATGAGCCTAAGAACAATGGATAAAATGCTAAGCCTTTAATCATTGGTTTTATTGGCTTTTTGTCTAGTAACATAATTAGTATAGCCGTTAATATTGGTAATAAAAATGTTGGTATTAAATATCTTAAAATATTTATTAATAATTCTTGTGCTGTCATTCCTTGTACTGCAAATATTATAAAGTTTATTAATAATAATATTAATGTTATTACAAACATTGGTATACTACCTAGTATATATAAAAGTCCATCAAAATTCATTAATGTTTTCTTTTCTTTTACTGCCGCTGCTAAAAGTCCTGTATATTCTTTCATACATTGAATATGTCCTACTGTCCATCTTGATCTTTGTGTCCAAGATTGTTTAAAACCTGTTGGTTGTTCATCATATACTATTGCATCTGTTGCCCATCCTAGTTTTCTACCGGCTATTATATTTTTTAACGAAAACTCTATGTCTTCAGTTAATGTCTTTGTATCCCATCCTGTAGGTTTTATTACATCAAATCTAACCATAAAACCTGTACCATTTAATAATGGAGATAAACCTAAGTTATATCTTGCCAAATGGTAAAATCTATTCATTGTCCAATAAAAAATTGCATATCCTGCTGTAATCCAGTTATCTGTTGGATTTTTTATATCACGGTAACCTTGTACAACATTTTCTCCTTGACATAGCTTTTTGTTCATTGCCTTTAAAAAGTTTTTATCTGCTATATTATCTGCATCAAACACACAGAACGCATCATATGGAGCATCTTCTTGTATTTTTTGTGCTAAAAACCATTGTAGTGCATATCCTTTTGTTTTTTTATCTTCGTCAAATCTTTCATAAACTATTGCTCCTGCTTCTTTTGCAATTTTGGCTGTATTGTCTGTACAGTTATCAGCAATAACATATATATCATATAACTCTTTTGGATAATCTTGATTTTTTAAACTTTCTATTAAATTTGCAACTACATTTTCTTCGTTATGAGCTGGTATTATTGTCATAAAACGATTTTGTTTATCCTCTAATATTGGCTTCTCTTTAAATTTTATTAATGAACATATGCTTACTATTAATTGGTATAACCAAAATATTGTTACTATCCATACTAATGCCATTTGTATTATATATAAATATTCCATTTCTTATCGTATTCCTTTCTCAAGGCGTCAATTGATTGGAAAAGAATTAACTAATTGTAATTCTTTTTCAACCTTATTTCCTTGTTTATGATATCTATTTTATTAAGACATCATAAACATTATACTATTTTTAGTACTCTTTTGCAACTAGTTAAGAAATTATTAAGGATTTTGTTTACTCTTGAGCCTTTTCTTCGCTTTCCTCATTGTTTACTTCTAGTGCTTTCATGCTTAAATTTATTCTTCCTTGATTATCTATTTCAATTACTTTTACTGTCACTTCGTCTCCTACTGATAGTACGTCTTCTACTTTTTCTACTCTTTTACTTGATATTTTAGAAATGTGTAGTAAACCTTCTTTTCCTCCTCCAATGTCAACAAAAGCTCCAAAGTTCATTATTCTTGTAACTGTACCTTCATATATTCCGTCTACTTCGATTTCTCTTGCTATGTCTTGTATCATTTTTAATGCTTTTTGTCCATCTTGTCCTTCTGTTGCATAGATACATACATTTCCATCTTCTTCGATGTCAATTTTTACACCTTTTGCTTCTTCAATTATTTTGTTTATCATTTTTCCTCCAGGTCCTATTACATCTTTTATTTTATCTACTGATATTTTTGTAGTAATAATCTTTGGAGCATATTTAGATATTTCTTTTCTTGGTTCTGCTAATACTGGTAACATTATTTCATCTAATATATAGTCTCTTGCTACTTTTGTTCTTTCAAATGCTTCTTTAATTATGTCATATGTTAAACCATCACATTTTATATCTACTTGGATAGCTGTTATTCCTTCTTTTGTTCCACCAACTTTAAAGTCCATATCTCCAAAGAAATCTTCTATTCCTTGAATGTCTGTAAGCATTATGTATTCATTTGGATTTTCTTTACTTGTTACTAATCCTGTTGATATACCTGCTACTGGTCTTTTTATTGGAACACCGGCATCCATTAATGCTAATGTGCTTCCGCAAATACTTGCTTGTGATGTTGAACCATTTGAAGATAATATTTCTGATACAACACGAATTGCATATGGAAATTCTTCTTCTGATGGTAATACTGGAACTAATGCTTTTTCTGCTAAAGCACCATGACCTATTTCTCTTCTTCCTGGACCACGAGATGGTCTTGCTTCTCCTACTGAATATGATGGGAAATTATAGTGGTGTATATATCTTTTTTCTGTTTCTTCATCTACGCCATCAAGCATTTGTGCTTCACTCTTCATTCCAAGTGTAGCTATACTCATTGCTTGTGTTTGTCCTCTTGTAAATAATGCACTACCATGGACTCTAGGTAATAATCCTACCTCGCAAGAAAGTGGTCTTATTTCGTCTAATCTTCTTCCATCTGGACGTTTATGTTCTACAAATATCATCTCTCTTACGCATTCTTTTTCTAGGTCATGTACAGAGTCTGCTATATCTTGTTTTCTTGCTTCTTGTTCTTCTTCTCCATATTTATTCATTACATATTCTGTAATAGCTTCTGTTATTTTTTCTATATTTTCGTCACGAGTTTCTTTATCTTTAGCTTGTACATCTTGGTACATTCTGTCTTTAAATTCTTTTCTTATTTCTTCATAGAATTCTGGGTCAACTCCAAAATGTTTATATTCAAATTTTGGTTTTCCTATGTCTTCTTGAATTTCTTTTATAAATTTGCAAAGTTTTTTAATTTCTACATGTGCTGCTTTTATTGCATCTAACATAGTGTCGTTTGGTATTTCATCAGCTCCTGCCTCTATCATTGTTATTTTTTCTTCTGTTGCAGCTACTGTTAATGTTAATCTTGATTTTTCTCTTTGTTCTACTGTTGGGTTTATAACTATTTGTCCGTCTACATATCCAACATTTACTGCTGCTGTTGGTCCTCCAAATGGTATGTCTGATATTGCTAGAGCTGCTGCTGCACCTATCATTGCACAAACCTCTGGTGAGTTATCTTGTTCTACAGATAATACTGTTGCTACAACACATACATCATTTCTAAAATCCTTTGGAAATAGTGGTCTTAATGGTCTATCTATTGCTCTTGATACTAATATTGCTTTGTCAGCTGGTTTTCCTTCTCTTTTTAAGAAGCTTCCTGGTATTTTGCCTACTGCATATAGTTTTTCTTCATAATCTACTGAAAGTGGAAAAAAGTCTATTCCTTCTTTTGGTTCTTTTGCAGCTGTAACATTTACCATTACAACTGTATCTCCATAACGAACTACAACGCTTCCATTTGTTAGTTCTGCAATTTTTCCTGATTCTATTGTCAATTTTCTTCCTGCTAATTCTGTTTCATATACTTTAAACATATCTTTCTCCTTTTCTGGGTTCTCCCCTTTTACATTTTATAATACTTTAATTAGATGTAACCTCTACAATGTGTTGAATCTCTACTAATTTTACCTTTAAAATTTCATTTTCTATTTTCAGCATATTGTACAAGCTACTATTCTAATTAAAAGTATTTTTACACACCCTTTAATATACAGAAAACAGGACGTTTTACTCATTTTGCAAAACGTCCTAACTGTTTTATTTTCTTAATCCTAATTTTTCAACTATGTCTCTATATCTTTGAACATCTTTTTCGCTTAAATATCTTAATAAGCTTCTTCTTTCACCAACCATTTTTAGAAGACCTCTTCTTGAATGGTTATCTTTTTTGTGAACTTTTAAGTGTTCTGTTAATTCATTAATTCTTTCTGTTAAAAGAGCTATTTGAACTTCTGAAGAACCAGTATCGTTTTCTGTTCTTTTATAAGTATTAATGATTTCTTGTTTTCTTTCCTTTGTCATAATTACACCTCCTATATTTTTATCTGCCTTAAACTGAGTATTAGTTGGTGTGTTATCCTAAAACTAAGTATAAGGTATTTAGCATTATTATATTAGCACATTTTTACAGAAAAATCAACAGTTTAAAGAAATTTTGTTAAAAGTTAACAATGTAGTAGTTTGCTGTTTTACTGCCATTTGATTTTTTCACTTTTTCATATATTTCTATCTACTGTCAAAGAGACAACTTATTTTCATAAATTGTCTCTTATTTTTATACATTATTCAAAAGTTCCGTATAGGCATCACTTCTTTCTTTACTTTTGCATTTATCCAATTTAATTTCGTTTCACTTTTAAAGTTAATTTCTTATAAGCATCTCTCCTTTCCTTACTATACTTTTATTTTACAATTTATTTGTGTTCTTATCTTGGTTATTCATTGTATTTTGAGTAAATAGTTTGTGATGTTTTTGTAAAAAAGTGCTTAAATGTTTTATTAAATTTTACTAAGTCTAATTTTGGTAGTTACATAAAAAGCGCTCTCTCTAATGAGAGAACGCTTAAAAAAACTTACACTTGTACAAAATACACGCTATTGCATGTCACCACTTCATATACATTATTGCCAATTTCATTAACTTCCTTTACAGTACTTGTAGTAACATTTCTTAATCGATGTTCACCATCAATTGCCTCTATCTTTGCTAATCTACATTTAGTACCTCTTATCGGCTTTTCATTTGCAATTGCTACATATGTGTTCTTAACTTCATCAAACCAGCAAGAATTAAAATAACCTTCCACACCTTTTAAAGTATAATCCGTTTGACTTCCACGGTCATCGTCGTTGGTTACTTCATATATCTTCCCTTTAATAAGCTCCGTTGGCTTTGTGCATCCATAATAGCTTTTTGTTCCTCCATTGTACCGTACAAATCTTTTCATTTTTTTACCTCCAAAATTTTTTTATCATCTTGTTTATATAGTAACTGCAAACTCGAGGCTTGCTAAAAAAGCGATTGCTTTCATTTTTCATTATATCATAGTTATGTAAATTGTTCAAGTTTTTGAACTCTTAACTCAGGGGCATCAAAGAAAACACTGTTCACATTTTATATTTAGTATGATATAATGTTATCAAAGTCTATACGACGAAGTATATTAAACACCTTTAACTCTATTAAAACAATTAGGAGGTAGAACTTATGGAAAGAAAAGAGTTGGATTTTGTATTAGCACATAATCACTATTTGGAAGGTGGAACAAAAGAGGCATGTGTCAAAGTAAGAGATTTCTTAAACCATGCAACAACCCCAGGAAGCCAAATTCATTCTGCACTATCTTGTGTAACTGTTGATGAATTTATGGAAGCAGTAAAAACACTTATGGCGTTTGCTTATCGCCAGGAGGATAGTATTCCTGAAAAATGGGAATGCGATAGTGATTGTCAAATGACTTCCTCTCTCTTGTGCCCTGGAGAATGCAATATCAGTAAAACTTCTGACAAGATATGTCCATTTTTTATGGATGAAGGTTAATCTGATATTAGAATAAGCTAGCTATAATATAAGACTGAATGTCAATAATTGAGGTAGAAAACTTTTAAAGTTTTCTACCCCAACTATTGATTCAGCAAAATAAAAAAGCCTATATTTAGGCTTTTTCTTCTTGGTGCTTCGAAGTGGAATCGAACCACTGACACAGGGATTTTCAGTCCCTTGCTCTACCAACTGAGCTATCGAAGC
>CAKPFO010000040.1 GCA_934153805.1 uncultured Clostridia bacterium
TAAGTGCATTATTTTTTACAAAAAAATGTTGAAGTAGTTATTTTTATATAACCACCCCAACATTTATTATAGAACCTTTATTATTGAAATTAATGCAAAATTAATACAATACAAGCATTAGCATTCTTATATTTGTAAAATTAGATTTATGCAAATATTTTTTGTGTTCGCTTGTATTTCTATGTAACTTTTTGTATAATTTTATAGGAAGTGATAAAATGATAAAAGTTTGTGAAATATGTAATAAAAAGTTTGACACTAAAAGTTCAACTAGAATATATTGTTATGAGTGTAGTGGAGAATCAACAAGGCAAGATAATATAACGAGAAAACATCAAAAGACAATATTAAGAAGGAATATGAAATTACAGGCAATAAAATTACTAGGAGGAAAATGTAGTATATGTGGATATAACAAATGTGTAGAGGCACTAGAATTTCACCATGAAAATCCAAAAGAAAAAGAATTTAAATTAGGTTCAGGAAATACTATGTCATGGAAAGAATATAAAAATGAAGCCTTAAAGTGCAAATTAGTATGCTCAAATTGTCATAAAGAGATACATAGTAAAATGGGATATATTTATATATAATAAAATAAACGAGACTTTCTATTATTAGAAAATCTCGCTTATTTTTATGAAATTAAATAATTACATATCTTTACTAACTCTAGCATATTTTTTCAACTTTTCTTGAACTAAATAATTTACAGAGCCAGCAGGGAAGTGAACGTTAGAATCCTTTTTACCAGCAGGAACACCTGTTAAAATCTCAATACCTTCATCTATAGTTGAAATTGCATATATATGGAATTTACCATTTTTTACATCTTCAATAATTTCATCAGATAAATTCAAGTTATTTATATTTTGAATAGGAATCATAACTCCGTGAGAGCCATCTAGACCTCTCATTTTGCAAACTTGATAAAATCCTTCAATCTTATCATTTACACCGCCTATAGGTTGAATTTCACCTTTTTGGTTAACAGAGCCTGTCACTGCTATAGATTGATTTATTGGAATTCCAGATAAGCTAGATAGTATAGCATAAAGTTCTGTACTAGAAGCACTATCTCCATCAACACCATTATATAGTTGTTCAAAACATATACTAGCAGTAAGTGATAAAGGAATATCTTGTGCAAACATTTCTCCTAAGTAACCAGTAAGGATTAAGACACCTTTAGAGTGAGTAGAGCCAGAAAGCTCAACTTCTCTTTCGATATTTACTACTCCAGTCTTTCCAGAATAAGTGTTAGCTGTTATTTTTACAGGTTTTCCAAAAGTATAATCACCAATTGTCATAATAGTTAATCCATTAATTTGACCAGCCTCAAAGCCTGTAGTGTCAATTAAAAGAGTGTTTTGTTCAATCATTTCCATATATCTAGAATCGTATTTTTTTACTCTTTCAGTTCTTTCTTTTAAAGCGATATCAACATACTCTTTAGTTACAACTTTCTTTCTATCCATTTTAGCCCAAGTAGCAGCTTCACCAACAATTTGACCTATTTCAGTAAAACGTGTAGATATTTTATCTCTATCATCAGCAAGCTTAGATGCATACTCTACTATTTTGGCAACAGCTTCTTTATCTAAATGAGGAAGTTCTTCTTGCTCGCAGAAACCATGGATAAATCTTGCTAGTTTATTTACATTTTCTATAGTAATAGGAGCGTTTTCTTCAAATTCTACTTTTATTTTAAATAGTTTTCTAAAATCACTATCCATAGCAAGTAAAGATTGATAGATTGAATCATTTCCAACCACAATAACTTTTATATCTAGTGGAATAGGCTCAGGTTTTAAAGAAATCATTACCATAGAGTTACGTTGGTCTACAGCATTTTCTATAGATATTTCTTTTATACGAAGAGCTTTCTTTAAAGCTTCATAGCAAATACCATTAGCTAATAAATCTTTTGCTTGAAAGATTATATATCCACCATTAGCAATGTGAAGCAAACCAGGTTTTAACATTGTAAAATCAGTTTTTAAAGAACCATAGTAATTTTCATATTCTAATTTACCAAAGATATTGTGATAAGAGTAGTTGGAGTCCATAATAACAGGAACTCCTTCAGTATCACTATTATCAACGAAAAGATTAACTTGATAATTAAGCCATGGCTTTGGTGGTTCTTGTCTTGGTGCTCCAGCAGGTTGGGGAGGGACTACATCTTGACCAACAAAAATAGAAATATTTTTTAAGATATCTTGTTTTATGGCAGTAAGAAATGTGTTAATTTTCTTGTTTCTCTTATATTTGTTTTTTATATAGTTTATATGTGAATTAACAGTAAGTAAAGCTATATTAGATTGCCATTCTTGAATTTTTTTATCAGAAGCTCTTTCAATTTCTTTGATTTTTCCAATAGCTTCCATAATTTGTTGTTGTACAATTGCAGATTTTTCTTCAAATTGCTTTTTTATCTCTTCATCTAATTTATCAAATTCTTCTTCTTCAATAGTTTTTCCATCTACTATAGGCATCATATATATTCCATTTTGAGCAGATTTTACTTGGAAATCATATTTTTCAGATTCTGTATTTAACTTGTCTAATAAGTTAGCTCTTTTTTCTTCAAATTCTTGCTTTATTAATGCCTTTTCTTTTTCAAAATCATCATTATTAAAAGTATTTTTTATGTCTTTGCGAATATCTTTTACAAATAAATCCATAGTTTCTTTAAATTCTTTACCTTGACCTGCAGGTAGTGAAACTGCAATAGGTTCATTTGGATTGTCAAAGTTATAAATATAACACCAATCAGGTGGAGTTTTTTTCTTTTTAGAAACAATGTCTAAATAATTTTTAGCATACATTGTTTTACCAACTCCACTAGGACCTTCTAAATAGATATTATAGCCTTTTACATCTACATTTACGCCAAATTCTAAAGCCTTAATTCCTCTTTCTTGACCAATACCAGTGTTAATACCCTCTAATTCTGATGTGTCCTCAAATTTAAATATATTTGGGTCACAAGTTCTTTTTAAATCCTTATAAGATAGTTCATTTTTTTTCATTAGTTACTCCTTCCATTTAAAGTGTATGTAATACTTTAAATTTTTAATTATTTTATAATACAAATTACAAGTCTAAAGTCATAAGAATAGCATTATCTTTTCCATTATAATATTGTTTTCGCAAACCGACTTGCTTAAAATCAAACAATTCATATAAATGAATAGCTGCGCTGTTTTTTTCATTTACCTCTAAATTAAGTTTAGAACAATTATGTTCTTTTGAGATTTCTATTAATTCATTTAGAATAAGTCTAGCAAATCCCATATTTCGTTTATCTTTCTTTGTTACAATATTCATTAACTCAGCTTCATCTAAAATTATTTTAATTCCACCATAACCTACAATTTTATTATCATAACGAAGAACTAAATAACTAGAATTATTATTGACAAGTTCTTCTTTAAATATTTGATAATTCCAAAAATCATCAAAGTCATTATACAAAACTTCTTTGATTTCATCTAAATCTGCAAGTTTCATTGTATACATTTCTATTCTTGTTATGTCCATTACTTTTCTCCTTCTAAAGCACGTTCAGCTTGAGATTTCCTTAAATAAAGGGGAGTAATAGAGTTAGAGTCGCCTGCTAATCCTTGTTTATACTTGTTAAAACCAGCTTTTCCGATACTGCTTGCTGTTTGGTCATTAAGATGTTTTTCTATAAAAGTAGTTTTAGACAATTTTTGACAAATTGCATATTTATGACAAACAGCACCATCTCCAACAAATAAAATTGAAGAAGAAGAGTATTTATCTAGTATATCTAATATTTCATTTATATTTTTTGCACATAAATCTTCTAACTGAATAAAGTCATTGTTTTCCTTTTTAAAAATACCACAATAAACATTATCATTTTTTGCATCAATTAGAGAGCATATAATAGATTCTTTAAAATTAGAATCTAAAGAGTTATAAGCCAAACCTTCTAATGAACTAACGCTTGCAACAGGAATGTTAGTTACATCACAAAAAGCTTTAACTGTAGAAACTCCAATTCTAACACCGGTAAAAGAACCAGGACCAATACTACAAGCAAATAAATCAAAGTCAGATAAATCTAATTTATAAGTTTTTAAAATATCATTTATCATTGGCATTAATTTTTGAGAATGAGTAGTACTATCATCAATATGTTTTTCTATAAGTACTTCGTTATCATCTAGAACAGCTACAGAGCATATTTTAGATGATGTATCAATAGCTAAAATTTTCACAATAATTACCTCTTTATATATTAAAATTATTCTATGCATATTCTATATTAACTTGCAAAATTTGTAAACAATTTTGACAAAAAAAGGTTGAAAATTACAAAAAGATTACAATAATATTAATTTTGTATTACATTATAAAAATTAGTTGAAACAATATCCAAAATATGGTATTTTATAATACAGATATATTAGAGGTGAGTGTATGAGTATAGAAGGAATAAATCAAGAAATGCTAAATACTCTTTCATTAAAACAAAAGGCAGATTTAAAAGAGAGACTTGAGAGCAATTTAAAAATACAAAAGATGTTATATGATTATGAAAAGAGTAAAGAAACACAGGATAAAGAAAGATAATTGGAGGCATCCAAAATGGATAAAAGTGGTAAAGAATTAACAGTCATGAAAGAAAGCTTTTTTGACAAAATTAAACAATTTTTTAAAAAATTATTTTCAAAAAAAGAAGAAAATGTAGAACAGACAGAAATAAAGAAAGAAAATGATTTTTTAAGTCGTGTAAAAATAGAAGAAGATAATGAAGAAAAAAGGTTATTAAAATTGCAAAGTTTACTAGCAGAGGAGGTAATAGCTGAAGAAGAACTTCCAGATGATGATATCAAAGCATTGCATGAACTATATAATAAACAAATTTTACAATTAAAAAGAGAAATAGATGAGTATAGACAAAAGACATTAAAGTTAAGAATGAATAAGCAAGAATAGGAATAATAGAAAAAATTGCACTAATATAGGTAGTGCAATTTTTTGTTATTCAAATTTTTCAATTAGTAATTCTCTATAATCAGGATTATCATCAGATTTTTTGAAAGTTATTTTAGTGTATTTTTTAGGAAGAATAGTTTCAATTATTTCTCCCCATTCAATAAGGCAAATTCCAGTCTCAAAATATTCTTCTCCGCCTATGGCATAAAATTCGTCAACATCTTCTAAACGATAAACATCAAAATGATATATATTTATTCCATCTGCATAATGTTCATTTACGACTGTAAACGTAGGACTAGATATTTCGCTGCCAAGTCCAAAGTATTCTAACACACCTTGAGTAAATTTGGTTTTTCCAGACCCGAAGTTCTCCGGAAAGAACAACAATGTCACCAGTTTTTAAATTTTTAGCAAAATTCTTAGCAAAATCTATTGTATCTTGTTCACTTTTTGATATAAATGTTTCCATATAAATTTCCTTTCGCTCAATAAAATTATTTGTTTATATTTTATAGCAAATTGAGGTTTTTGTAAAGAAGCGGTAGGCATATTTAATTTAAAATTTAATTTGCTATTTAAAAATTCGACACCAAACAGCATAGAGTAACATAAAATGAGCAAAAACCTCTTGTATATTTTGTAAAAAAATGGTATACTTGAAAAAGAAAACAGTAAGAATTACCTTTTACATCTAGGAAAATTCCTAGTTTATATATGTAACTATTAATTTAGCAAAATTATATAAAAAGAAAGGAAAGAAAATATGAATAAGCGGAAGGAAAATAACGAACTATCAACAAATTTCTCAGCAATAAAGAGAAAAGCAATATTATCAGCAGGAATATATACTATAATAGCTTTAGCATTTGCAATACTAGGAGCAATATTCTGGAAAAATGAGCTTCAAGGAAATTTGCCAATACTATATGGATATGGTATAGTAGTTTTGGTAATGTGTATAAGATTTTTCTTTTCAACAAAAAAGTCATATCAGGAAGGTGAAGAGAGGCATTTAAAAATAGTAATATTAGAAAAATGCCTATCAATACAACAATACACGCCAATAAAGCCGATTAACATGGATGATTTTAAAGAGAAAATGCTAAATTTGGTAAATAGTTATATAGAGATATTACCACTTCAAAGTGAAGAAGGAGAATATAAAGAATATATAACAGAGTTGCTTGAAACGGCAAAATTCTATGCACATATTTCTGAAGACAAAAAAGATTCGATTGAAATTTTTGTAAAATATGATAAAGAGGGAAAGCTTCGTTATTACAAATCAGTTGAAAAAGAGGTCTTTTTAGCCGAATATGAAATTCAAGAGGAAGAGTAAAAAATAAAATTGTCAAAAGCTAATTAGCAGAAAGGCGAAAAAATGTCAATATTAAATGACAAGCAGGAACTTGAAAAAGCTTTAGAAAAAGCACACAAAAAGTATCCAATTTTTCAGAGGATGTATCCAGTAAGCAAAGAAAAATGCTGCCACAATTATAGTTTTGTAGTATATTGTGATGAAAATTATGACATCCGTAGATGCACAAAGTGTGGAGATGAACAAGTTTTTAATTGTAATTTTAATACGAAAGAAACAGAAATGCAGGAAATATAAATCCTGCATTTTTTCACGTAAAATTTACAATCTATTTGTTGACAATTAAAAACAGATAAAATATAATAAATTACTAGCTTATATAAGAAAAAATAGAAGGAGAGATAATATGTTAAAATTATTAAAAAACTTAAAAAATTCCATTGTATATGTAATTATAATTGTTCTATTATTATGTGTACAAGCATGGGCAGATTTAACTCTTCCAGATTACACCTCTAAAATAGTAAATGAGGGAATTCAACAAGGAGGTATAACAAGTGCTGTACCAGAGGTAATAAGAGCATCTGAAATGAACAACCTATTACTATTTACAAAAGAAGACGAAACAATTTTAAATGACTATACACTAATTTCAAAAAATTCTTTAGAGGAAAAAGAATATGATGAATATGTAAAAAAATATCCAGCATTAGAAAATCAAGATTTGTACATAGTTAATAAACTTTCAAAAGAAGAACAAGAAAGTTTGAACAATTTAATGGCAAAACCACTATTAATACTTTCAAATTTGAGTAACGAAGATACTGCAGAAACGTTAAAACAAGAAATAATAAAAAATATGCAATCAATGCAAGAGTTTGATTCACAAACAATGCCAGAAGAACTAGATACACAAGAAAGTACAAATGTACAAGGTCTAGTAGAGCAAAGTAATGTACAAGAAAATAACAATATGATAGAAGCTGTAACACAGGAAAATGTTACAGGTGAAGAAACACAAGAAAATGGGTATTCATATATTTCACCAACAATGATGGAACAAATGAGCTTGATTGATATATTAGGCTCTATGCCACAAGACCAATTTGATGCAATGCTTGGAAAAGTAGAAGAAAGTATTTCTACTATGAGTGAATCTATTATTCAGCAAGCTGCTATAAACAGTGTAAAAACTGAATACAAAATGGTAGGAATGGATACTGATAAAATTCAAAATAACTACATATTTATGACTGGACTTCAAATGTTAGGAGTTGCATTTGTAAGTATGGCGTCAGCAATTACAGTTATGTTCTTATCTGCAAAAGTAGCTGCAGAGTTAGGAAGAACTTTAAGAGACAAAGTATTTAAAAAAGTTATAGGATTTTCTACAAAAGAATTTAGAGAGTATTCAACAGCATCTTTAATTACAAGGAGTACAAACGATATTGCACAAATACAAAATTTAATAACAATGTTATTTAGAGTTGTTGTATATGCACCTATTATAGGAATTGGTGGAGTACTTCATGTTTTAGGTAGCAGTGACACATCTATGGCATGGATTATAGCTTTAGCAGTAGCTGCTATAATAGCAATAGTATTAATATTATTTGTAGTAGCAATGCCAAAATTCAAAAAATTACAAGACTTAATAGATAGATTAAACTTAGTATCAAGAGAGATATTAACAGGGCTTCCAGTTATTCGTGCATTTAACACGGAAAAACGAGAAGAAAAACGTTTTGAAGAAAGCAACAAAGACTTAATGAAAGCTAACATATTTGTTAACCGTGCAATGAGCATTATGATGCCAGCATTAATGTTTATTATGAATTCTATTATGCTACTTATTGTATGGGTTGGAGGGCATAAGGTAGATGAAGGCATTATGCAAGTAGGAGATATGATGGCATTTATTCAATATACAATGCAAATTGTAATGAGCTTCTTAATGATATCTATGATATCTATAATGCTTCCACGTGCTGCAGTTTCTGCAAATCGTATTAATGAAGTACTAGATACAACACCAAGTATAAAAGACAAGGAAAAATTAAAAAGATTTAAAGAAGACAAAAAAGGCTTAGTAGAATTTAAAAATGTAAGTTTTAGATATCCGGATGCTGATGAAGAGATTTTAACAGATATTGATTTTACAGCAAAGCCAGGACAAACAACTGCAATTATTGGTAGTACAGGAAGCGGAAAATCTACAGTTGTAAATTTAATACCAAGATTTTATGATGTTACAAGAGGAGAACTTTTAATAGATGGTGTTAATATAAAAGATGTATCATTAAAAGAGTTGAGAAAAAAAGTCGGATTTGTTCCTCAAAAAGGAGTATTATTTTCTGGAACAATAGAAAGTAATATAAAATACGGAAATCCAAGTATGTCTGATAAAGATATGGTAAGAGCTGCGAAAATTGCTCAAGCAGAAGACTTTATAGGAGCAAAAGAAAAGAAATATCAATCAGAAATAGCACAAGGTGGAAACAATGTGTCTGGTGGACAAAAACAACGTCTATCTATAGCAAGAGCAATTGCAGTAGATCCAGAAATACTAGTATTTGATGATAGCTTTTCAGCGTTAGATTTAAAAACAGATAGAGCTTTAAGAGAAGCTTTAGGAAAAGAAACAAAAGGCAAAACTGTAATAATTGTAGCACAAAGAATTAGTACTATAATGAATGCAGAACAAATAATAGTATTAGAAGAAGGTAAAATTGTAGGAAAAGGCACTCACGAAGAATTAATGAAAAATTGTGAGACATATAAGCAAATAGCACTTTCTCAATTATCAGAAGAAGAGCTAAACAATAGTAAAAAGGAGGTGGAGTAAAAAGTATGCCACGGACCAATGGGAGGACCAGGTAAAGGACCTGGAAGAACAGTAGAAAAAGCAAAAGACTTTAAAGGAACTACTAAAAAATTAATTAATAATTATTTATCAAAATATAAAATTGCCTTAGTAATAGTAATAATATTTGCTATAGGTAGTACTATATTTTCAATAGTAGGACCAAAAATACTAGGAAATGCAACAACAGAAATTTTTAATGGTTTAGTTAGTAAATTATCAGGTGGAAGCGGAATAAATTTTGGAAAAATTGCAAGCATATTACTTACTCTACTTGCGTTATACCTAGTTAGTGCATTATTCTCGCTAATACAAGGCTTTACAATGACAGGTGTATCACAAAAATTAACATATAGTTTGCGTAATGATTTAGCAAAAAAGATAAATAAATTACCAATGCATTATTTTGACAAGAAGACAAAAGGAGAAGTTTTGTCTATAATTACAAACGATATAGACACTCTTTCTCAAAACTTAAATCAAAGCATTACTCAAATTATAACCTCTGTATGTACACTAATTGGTGTATTAATCATGATGTTTTCAATTAGCTGGGAAATGACAATTATATCATTATTAATATTACCAGTTACAATATTGATTGTAAAAAATGTAGTAGGAAAGTCCCAAAAATACTTTAAAATGCAACAAGACTATTTAGGTCATGTAAATGGTCAAGTAGAAGAGATATATGGTGGACACACAATAGTAAAAGCTTTTAATGGAGAAGAAAAAGCAATAGAAGAATTTAGCAAAGCAAATAGTGAGCTATATCATTCTGCATGGAAATCTCAATTCTTATCTGGATTAATATTTCCAGTTATGAATTTTATAGGAAATATAGGATATGTAGCAGTAGCAATACTAGGTGGATATTTAGCAATACAAGGAAGAATTACAGTAGGAAATATACAATCATTTATTCAATATAATAAACAATTTACGCAACCAATCAATCAAATAGCACAAGTATCAAGTATGTTGCAAGCAATGGTTGCAGCAGCAGAAAGAGTATTCGAATTCTTAGAAGAAAAAGAAGAAACACAAGATGTTAAAAATCCAAAATCAACAGAAGGCTTAAAAGGTAATGTAACATTTGACCATGTACAATTTGGATATGATGAAGATAGAATTATTATAAATGATTTTAGCTCTAGTGTTAAAGATGGACAGAAAATTGCTATTGTAGGGCCAACAGGTGCTGGAAAAACAACAATGGTAAAATTATTAATGCGTTTTTACGATGTAAACAAGGGAGCTATTTTGGTAGATGGAATTAATATAAAAGATTTTAAACACGAAGATTTAAGGAAAATGTTTGGAATGGTGCTTCAAGATACATGGTTATTTGGAGGAACTATAAAAGATAACATTCGTTATAGTAAGCCAGATGCTACAGATGCAGAGGTAATAGAAGCGGCAAAAGCAGCACATGTTCATCATTTTATAAAAACCCTACCAAATAGTTATGACATGATATTAAATGAAGAATCAAGTAATGTATCAGCAGGTCAAAAACAATTATTAACAATAGCAAGAGTAATTTTGGCAGACCCTAAAATATTAATCTTGGATGAAGCAACAAGTTCAATAGATACAAGAACAGAGATACAAATTCAATCTGCAATGGATAACTTAATGAAAGGAAGAACAAGTTTTATAATTGCACATAGATTATCAACTATAAAAAATGCAGACCTAATTTTAGTTATGAATCATGGAGATATAGTAGAGCAAGGAACACATGAAGAGCTTCTAGCAAAAGGTGGATTCTATGCAGACCTATATAATAGCCAGTTTGAAGAGGTTGAAGAATAAAAACGAAAAAACACTTTCAAAAGAGAGTGTTTTTTTGAGTTTAATTAAAATGTGGAAAATACTTGAAAATACAAGAAAAATTGTGATATTATATATAGAGAATTTGAAAAAGGATGTAAAAAATGAAAAAAGAAGAGAAGCAAGTAAAAACATATAAAGAACCAAATAAGGAAGAGGAAGAAACAACAATAAATGTGCTATATGATGAAAATACTTTAACAATATATACAAATAGAGTAGATTTGCAAAGAAAACTTTGCAAGATATTAGGAGAGCCATCAAGAGAATATAAAAAAGGAAAGTCAATTTTAGCTAGCAATTGGAACATTCCACTAGATGAGAAAGCTAAAATCTCTAAGATGATATTAAAAGCTAATATATTTGAACTATAAAAAATAAAAGTTGGGAAAAAATTAATTGTTCCAACTAGATTTATGCCTAAAGAAAGAGATGAAAATAAAAATGGAAAATGTTTATTTTGACAATGCTGCAACAACAAGATTAGATGAAGATGTATTAAAAGAAATGATGCCATATTTAACAAATAAATATGGTAATGCATCATCTATATATAAATTAGGAAGAGAAAGTAGAAAAGCAGTAGAAGATGCAAGAGAAAAAATAGCTGAGGCAATTAATGCAGAGCCAGAAGAAATTTATTTTACAGCAGGCGGAAGCGAATCTGACAATACTATACTTAGAGGGATTGCATATAGTTATAAAGAAAAAGGAAACCATATAATTACATCTAAAATAGAACATCCAGCAATATTAGAAACTTGCAAGCAACTAGAAAAAGAAGGTTTTGAGATAAGCTATGTAGGAGTAGACAAAAATGGAATTATAAATTTAGAAGAATTAGAAAATCTAATAAAAGAAAATACTATTTTAATTTCTATAATGTTTGCAAATAATGAAATAGGAACAATACAGCCAGTAGAAGAAATAGGAAAAATAGCAAAACGCCACAATATAATTTTTCACACAGATGCAGTACAAGCAGTTGGAAGTGTAAAAATAGATGTAAAACAGATGGACATAGCAAGTCTTTCTATGTCCGCTCATAAGTTTTATGGACCTAAAGGGATAGGTGCATTATATGTAAAAAAAGGTATAAGATTTCAAAAATTCATAAATGGAGGACATCAAGAAAAGAATAAAAGAGCTGGAACGGAAAATGTACCAGCAATTGTAGGAATGGGAAAAGCCATAGAACTTGCGTATGAACATTTAGATGAGCATACAGATAGAATAAAAGAATTAAGAGATTATTATATAGATGAAATACAAAAAAAAATTCCGGATGTAATAGTTAATGGAGATATAAATAAAAGACTTCCAGGAAACGCAAATATATCATTTGAAAATGTAGACGGAGAGGCTATGCTATTAAATTTAGATTTAAAAGGAATATGTGCATCAGCAGGAAGCGCATGTAGTAGCGGTTCGTTAGAAGCATCACATGTATTACTTGCAATAGGTGTCCCAGCAGATGTAGCGCATAGCTCACTAAGAGTTTCAATTGGAAAATATAATACAAAAGAAGAAATTGACTATTTAATAGACAACCTAGTTGAAATAGTGAAATCATGCAAAAAGTCTTGTTAATTTAAATTGAAAATGATAAGATAATAAAAAGGAAAACAAAGGAGGAAATATAAAATGATAATGAAACAAGAAACGAAAAAAGATAGAGGAATAACACTAATTGCTCTTACTATAACAATAGTAATATTAATAATATTATCGTCAGTAGGAATTTATTTAAGTTTAGGAAATAATGGAATTTTTAGTAAAGCACAACAAGCCAAAAGTGAAACTATAAAACAGACTGCAACAGAAAAAATGAATTTGAAAATAACAAATATGCAAATAGAAAAATATGCAAAAGAACAAAGAATGCCAACTTTGCAAGAATTTGCAGATGAACTATGTGAGGATAACGAAATACAATATGTTGAGTTACAAAGCAAAAAGGTAGGAAGCCTAGATAAAATAAATGTTGGAAATGCAGACTCACTATTTACAAAGTTAAAAGATTATCCTTATGAATTTGAAATAAATTCTTCTTTACAACTAGCGAGCATAGATGGAGTGAAGGTTGCAACCAATAATGGAAGCCAAAGTTCAAGTGGAGTAAATTATTCATTGGAAGAAACAAAAACAAATGATACATGGATGGGAAAACCAATATATACAAAAATTATTTATATCCCAGAATTACCAAATGCAACAGATGTGGAATATAATCATAATATAGGAAATGCAGAAAATATATGGGTAGATATGTCAAATTCATATATTATTAATAATAATGTAACACCGACTTCATACGGAACACTTCCATATGTACATGATATTTCATCAGAACTTCAAATATCTGTAGGAGTAGATAGAAATAAAATATATATATCAAGTAGAAAAAGTAATAGAACAACTTGGTCAGCATATTGTACGGTTCGTTATACAAAAACAACAGACACAGTCCAATAATAATTAATACCATTGAACCTAAAAAGTTCAATGGTGTTTTTACATAAAATTAAAAAGTTTTTAATAAGATATTGTACTTTAAATTTATGAATGTTAAAATAGGAATGCAAAAGAAAAATAAGGAGGAATATACTAATGAGTTCAACTAGATTTGTTTTAAACGAAACCTCTTACTTTGGAAGAGGTGCAAGAGAAGTACTTGCAGAAGAAATTAACCAAAGAAAATTTAAAAAAGTATTGGTTGTAACAGACCATACATTATTTGAGGTAGGAGTAACAGCAAAAGTAACAGAAGTTTTAGATAAAGCATCAATAGAATATGAAGTATATCATGAGGTAAAACCAAATCCAACAATAAAAAATGTATTAGACGGAGTAGAAGCATGTAAAAAAGCAAATGCCGATGTTTTAGTTGCAGTAGGAGGAGGTTCTGCTATAGACACTGCAAAAGGAATAGCAATAGTAATGACAAACCCAGAAAGAGCAGACATAGTATCATTAAATGGGCTATCTAACACAGAAAATAAAGCAATGCCAATTATAGCATTACCAACAACATCAGGAACGGCAGCAGAGGTAACAATAAACTATGTTATAACAGACGAAGAAAGAGAAGTTAAAATGGTATGCGTAGATCCACACGATATACCTGTTTTAGCTATAGTAGACTCTGAATTAATGGAATCTATGCCAAAGTCAATAGCTGCATCAACAGGAATGGACGCTCTAACACATGCTATTGAAGGATATATTACAGCTGCACATAATACTATGTCAGATATGTTCCATATGAGAGCAATAGAATTGATATTTGAAAATTTACCAGCAGCAGTAAATGAAAAAGACCCAAAAGCTGTAGAGAATATGGCACTTGCACAATATATAGCAGGAATGGGATTTTCAAATGTAGGACTAGGAATAGTTCACTCGATGGCACATCAGTTAGGAGCAGTTTATGATACTCCTCATGGAATGGCAAATGCAATTCTTTTACCTACAGTAATGAGATTTAATGGAGAAGTTGCTTGGGAAAGATTTAGAGAAATATTATTACACATAGGAAGACCAGATGCAGCCTACTTAAATAAACAAGATATTATAAATACTTTTGTATGGAAAATATCAGAACTTTCTAAAGCAGTTGGAATTACACAAACTGTAGGTCAAGTAGGAGCAAAAGAAGAAGATATAGAAATGCTTGCAGAAAAGGCAATGCAAGACCCTTGCAAACCAGGAAATCCACGTGAGGTTACAAAGGAAGACTTTATAGAATTATTTAAACAAGCGTGGTAAGGAAATAAACATATTAAGCTTTAAATTTTAAGCGGCACTTTGTAGTGCTGCTTTTTAAAATGCAAATTTGCAATACAATTATTAGAAAAAATATTTTTAAAATATCTATTGACAATTGAATATACATTCAACTATAATATATTTACAGTTGAGCAACAATTCAATCGTTATTGAATATTATATAAAATAAACAAAAGAAAGAAGGTAAAATATATGTCAAAAAATGAATTCATATGTGACTGTAATATTATTCATCAAGATGTAG
>CAKPFO010000041.1 GCA_934153805.1 uncultured Clostridia bacterium
CATCTGACATTTGGGGACGGGGCATTTTTGTCCTATACATAATAAAAATATATAGGACAAAAATGCCCCGTCCCCAAATGTCCTTTCAATGTCCTTTCAAAATGTACTTAAGCTGTATTTTTGCATATAATATATTAGTATTCTATTTTTTTTAGCATTTTACTTTATTTTTGCATATATGTGTGCTAAAATTAATTTAAATTGTAAAAAAATACAAAAGTAAAACTGTATAAGGAGATTAGATTTAATATGCTTTCAACTTTTAGTAAAACCGATCAAATACAAGATGCTGAATTTTACTCTATTATAGATGAATTTATAAATAATGAAACTGTACAAAAAATGAAAAATTTTAGACAACATTATGATACTTCTACATTTGAACATTGCCTTAATGTTGCATATATTAGTTATAAAATATGTAGAAAATTTAAACTAGATTATAAATCTGCTGCCCGTGCTGGGATGTTACATGATTTATTTTTATATGACTGGCGAAAAAAATATAGAGATACACAAATAGAAGGTTTACATGCCTTTGCTCATCCAAAAATTGCTCTAAAAAACGCCTCTATTTTATTTGATTTAAATGATAAAGAAAAGGATATTATCGTAAAACATATGTGGCCTGTAACCTTAGCACTGCCTAAATATAAAGAATCTTACGTTATAACTTTTGCCGATAAGTATAGTGCAATTCAAGAATCATTTTCTTTTTATAATTCTTTTTTGACTAAAAAGAAACTTTACAAATATGCATATGTTTTTTTATGCTTACTAATTTTTGTTTAGAAATTATTTTTTTAAAAGCTTGATAATATATTGTTTTGTAATACCTCAAAAGCAAATGTGATTGTTGCGGTCAACACACTAGTATTTTTAAAGTAAGACCGCAAAAACAATATATATCAAGCTTTTCTATACACTGTGAATAGTAATTTAAATTTATTTTTTATTTAAAAAATATTTCTTATTTCTAATGTGAATTTATTTTTTATATGATTTAATATAAAAACTGTTTTGTCTAAATCAGAAACAGATTGTTCATATTCCCCAATTTCTATGTTTGCTTTCAAGGATGTAAGTTCCGTTTCTACTTTTTCTAATTCATCATGTTCTATAAAATATGCCAGTTTTTGATATCGATGTTGCCAGTCTTTCATAATTTCATCAGTCTTATTTTTTACACTGCCTTCTTCTGCTTTTTCTTGTATTAAACTGTCTCTTAGCTTACTCAATTTATCGTTTACTGTATCTACACACTCTTTAGTGTAACTTTGAGTTATACCATTTAACATAACAATTGCTACAATTATTATTGAGCATATAAATATTTCTTTGCTATTTTTCATTTCTAATTCCATTCCTTCCTGCATTTTAGCTATTCTTTTTATTTTCTTTTTCTTGACAATAAAAATTTCCACTTGCATCTATCGTAGCAACCAATGCCTCTTCCGGCATTATTCCAAAAGGTTCCACTTGTTTTACCAGCCAATTATAGTCTTTGTCTAATTTTTGTAAATTTTCTTTCATTATTTTACCATCTACTATTAGGTCATATGCTATTCCTTGATATTGAGGTTCTATTCCAAAGTCCTCAGGTATTGTTGTTCTTTTATTAGGCTTTTGAATTACAGTCACTTGTCCGCTTGTTTCCAATATAGCATATTCTACATCACTTATATTAAATATATTTTGCCCTCTTAACCTTTCTTCTAGTTCGTTTATTGTAAATCTTTCTCTTTGCAATGCTTTTTCATCTATCCTTCCTCTAAATATTAATATAGAAGGTTTTCCACATATTATTTCTCTCATTTTTACACTTTTCATATTTATAAGCGAAATAATAATATGCATTACTAGTAATCCTAAAATTGGTATTATTCCATTTGAAATCGGTATTCCTGGTTCTGCCATTGGCAATGTTGCCAAATCTGCAATCATTATAGATATAGCAAGTTCAAAAGGTTGCAGCTGTCCTATCTCTCTTTTCCCCATAAATCTCATTACGACTAATACAATTATGTATAAAATTATTGTTCTTATAAATGTTAAAAGCATGTTTTTCTCCTTTTTCATTTTTTCCAATTTTATTTTTCTCAAATTTTATTATTAATATTCATTTTTTGTATATTTAAATTAAAAATGCAAATAATAGAATTATGAAACCATGTAAATTGTAAATCTATTTACAATTTTAAAATAAGGAGGTTTTTATTATGTCAGAAAATCAAGTAGATAGTCGAACAAGAAATACCACTAGTACAGTTTGGCAAATTATAGGCAGACTTGTAACTGCTGCAGTTGTTCTTGCTATTACAGCTTTCTTTACACCTGGCTTTCATATAAGTAACTTTTGGACTCTTGTAGCTGCAGCAATCGTTCTTACTGTAATAGACTATTTAATAGTAAAATTTACTGGTCTACATGCTAGTTCATTTGGAAAAGGTTTTGTAGGTTTTGTGCTTTCTGCTATTGTCTTATATGTAACTCAATACTTTGTAGCAGGGTATACTATTTCATGGATGGCTGCTATAATTGGTGCTATTATATATGGTGTGGTAGACTATTTCTTACCTGGTGAACAACAATAGTAAGTTTTAAACATAAAGGTAAGTTAAAAGGAGTAATTTTAGATAACCCAATTTTTGTGTTATTTGAAACTGCTCCTTTTTTTATTTTTATTTTATTTTTGTCATAACTATGTGCTTTGTCTAATATACATTAATTAAAGTTTATTAGTACAAACATTTAAGGAGGTTTTATTTTAATGGAGGAAAATTTATTAGTTTATCAAGATATAGCAAAACGTACAGATGGAGACATTTACATTGGCGTTGTTGGTCCTGTCAGAACTGGAAAATCTACTTTTATAAAACGTTTTATGGATTTACTTGTAATTCCTAATATTGAAAACGAATATAAAAGAGAGCGTACATTGGATGAGCTTCCACAAAGTGCTTCTGGAAGAACCATTATGACTACAGAGCCTAAATTTATTCCAAATGAAGCTGTGGAAATTACATTAGGCAATAATCTAAAATTAAAAACTAGATTAGTCGATTGTGTTGGCTACCTTGTAAATAATGCTATTGGTTATTTAGAGGATGATATGCCAAGAATGGTAAAAACACCTTGGAATGACGATGAAATTCCTTTTGAGCTAGCTGCTGAAATCGGTACAAAAAAAGTTATTCAAGAACATTCTACTATTGGTATATTAATCACTACAGATGGAAGCATTACTGATATTCCAAGAGAAGACTACATAGATGCCGAAGAGCGAGTTGTTTCTGAATTAAAGGAACTTAATAAACCTTTTGTAATTGTTCTAAATTCAGCAAATATAAATTCTGATTATACAAAAGATTTAGCTAAAAAATTGGAAAGTAAATATGGAGTACCTGTTATTCCTACAGATTGTTCTACTATGGACTTAGATGATATAAATAATATATTTAATCAAATGTTATATCAATTTCCTATTGAACAAATAAATATTAACTTTCCTCATTGGGTTGATAGCTTACCAAGTTCACACTGGTTAAAGATACAATTGTTTAATCAAATAAAAGATGCGTTTAAAGATGTTAAATTATTAAAACAGGTAGATACTGGAATATCTACTATACAAAAAACTGACATTATAGAAAAAACTATTGTAGATGAAATTTTACTTGGAACAGGCTTTGTTAATATTTCTATTCAATTAAAGGATGATTTATTTTACAAAGTACTTACAGAAATATCTGGCGTAGAAATTGCAAACGAAGGAGATTTATTCTCTATTATAACGTCTCTTGCTCAAACTAAGAAAGAATATGACAAAATTTCGTATGCCTTAGAATCTGTTAAAGCTACTGGTTATGGCATTGTAACTCCTTCTATGGATGAACTTATTTTAGAAGAGCCTGAGATGGTAAAACAAGGTTCTAGGTTTGGCGTAAAATTAAAAGCCAAAGCTCCTTCTATACATATGATAAGAGCAGATATAGAAACAGAGGTATCTCCAATTGTTGGAAGTGAAAAGCAGTCTGAGGAATTAGTCAATTATTTACTTTCTGAGTTTGAAAGTGACCCTACTAAAATCTGGGAATCAAATATTTTTGGAAAAAGTTTACATGAGTTGGTAAACGAAGGTCTTCAAAACAAACTTTGTAGAATGCCTGAAGATGCACAAGCAAAACTTCAAGAAACATTAGAGCGTATTGTAAACGAAGGTAGTGGCGGATTAATTTGTATTATTTTATAAACACTTAACTTAAAAGGTATGAAAAATTTCTAGACATCTAAAAATTTTTCATACCTCATTTTTGCTTGCTACAATTCATATTTTTTATCAATATGTACACTATACTAATCTAATTTTTCATTATTTACTTGCACATTTGTTTCTAATACTTCATTACATTTTGTACTTTCTTGTTCATTTGTACAAGTCTTTCCATCTATCTCTTCATTTCCATAAATTAATGTATCTAAAGTTTCGTCACCATATATCATTTTTGTTTTAGGTTCTGCATCTCTTACGTTATCTGCTCCTGAAACAACTGCAAAAACAACAAATATAATTGCTGCTATTACTATTATTACTCCAAATATTGTTTTTCTTGTTACCATTTTGCTATCCCCTTTTTTCCTATATTATATATTAATTATATTTTTATTTCAATTAAATACTTAATAAATTTTTAATAAAATAGTATATTTTTTTTAACAATCTTGTTATATAATGTATATATAAATTTAAAAGAGGAGTTTTAATATGAAAATTGTAAAAAGATTAATTTTAATTATACTAATTGTTCTAGTCCTTATTGCTAGTTTTTTTATTTATAATGGTTACAAAATGTATAAAGATGCTATTACTGCTGTAAGTTTAGAGAAAAAGATATATGAGCTAAAAAATGATGTTTCTTATGTAAGTAGTAATGATGTACCAGATTACTATAAAAATGCTATTATAGCTGTTGAAGACCATAGATTTAAAGAACATGGTGCCATAGATATTATTGCAATTGGCAGAGCTATCGTTTCTAACATTCAAGCTAAAGAATTAAATGAAGGTGGTAGTACAATTACTCAACAAGTTGCTAAAAACTTATATTTTATAAGAGAAAATAATTTTGCCTATAGAAAAATTGCTGAAATATTTTTAGCCTTTGATTTAGAAAAAAATTATAGTAAAGATGATATTTTAGAATTCTATTTTAATACTATTTATTTTGGAGATGGATATTATGGAATTAAAGAAGCTTCAAATGGATACTACAAAAAAGAGCCAAAAGACTTGACTCTATATGAAGCAACTCTTCTTGCTGGCGTTCCAAATGCTCCTTCAGTATATGCACCAACAGTAAATCCAGATTTGGCTAAAAATAGACAAGGCAAAGTTATACGTTCAATGGTTGAATATGGATATTTAACACAAGAAGAAGCCGACAATATTACTTCTGAATAACTTAATAGATGTATATATAAGTATCTTGTTGTATATTTTTTAAAATATATTTCATGTTTGGTGTTGGAATTGCTATACATCCGGCTGTAGCTTTTCCTATTGAGCAGTGCATAAATATTGCACTGCCTTTTTTCTTTTCACCTTCTTCATTATATTTTATTTGTATTGCATATTCATACTGTTTTTGATACTCTATTAAGTGCTCTGCTGTCTCCCAATCTTTTTCATTTTGTGTTATCTCTATATATCCATTATTTGATAGTTCTTTCTTATCTACTATTTTTACTAGTTTATTATAATATTTTGAATTACTGTCATCTACCCAATAAAAATTATCATCTACTTTGATATATGGTAATACCGTTCCGAGGATTTTCTTTTATGCCAAAGGAAATTCCTAATTTAAATAACCCTTTAGGCGTTTTTTTATCTCCCTCTATAGTTTTTCCTATTCCATTTTCTCCTATAAATCCTTCTGCACACATTATTTTATTCCATCTGTGATTTCTTTTTTCTAACATTATTATAGTTGCTTTATTCTCTTTACATTTTACTAAAATTATTTGATTTTTCACTTTTAAAATTTTTCCTAGCATGCTATCACCATTAGTATTTTATTATATTTGTTGGTTATTTATGCGCTAAACTTGGTATATAATTTTAGTCTTAATGTAAATTATAAGAGCAGATTGTTCTCTGCCCTTATTTTAATTCTATATATTTCATTTTTATTGCTTTCAGGTATTCAGTCCTATTTGATATAAAGTACTGTGCGGAAACCAAGGGTGAATCCAGTACGGCTAACAGTAACATTACCACTGCGGTAGCACGCAGTTTGAGTACCAGAAGCTCCAAGAAAACCTCCTCCACGAATCATATAATATTGTCCACTAGTTGCATAATGTGAGTCTTCTTCTGTCCACTCCCATACGTTTCCTGCCAAATCGAATATATGATATTTCTCTGTTGTAGCACTTGCACCAGTAGTTAATAAATTCCCATTATTACTGCTATTCTTTGTAGTTGTTCCTGCAGTTTTAGTTCCAAATGGTTTTAATGTCCAAGCACTTGAGTTTGTCGAATTATAGTCTGCTCTTGCTAATCGACCATTATATGATATGCTATTATCCATATAATTTCCCCAATCACTTGAATTCGTCAAGCTACTCGCGCTTATTGCTCTTTTCGAAAGCATTACATTTAACATTACATCCCATTGTGTCCCTGTAATTAGCCCGCTACTTACATAATTTTTATAAGTATCATTATTATACATATTTTCAGCATTTGCTTTTGCATGTGTCCAATCTATAAATATCCAAGGCACAAGTCCTGCTTTACTCTGTGGAATTCCTTCTACATTATATATTTGATTTGAACCTGTATGTTTTTGATTTGTTGTAAACTCTGTAATTGTACTTGCGAGCCCTGCTTCATATCTTCCTACATAAAATCCGCCATATTTTTCTATTTGTATTAATTCTGATTTTGGTGTTGTTGTATCCCATTCTGCATCTGCTAATGTTCCATTTGTTTGCTTTGTTCCATTCCATGTATCACATTTTTTATATTCATCTTTTGAACATGGTATCCATACAAATTGATTTCCTTGCAAACTTGTTGTATATTCATATGTTGTTTTATCTAAACTTGTATCATTTTCTTTTTTCGTTTCTGGATTATAGCCATATCTATCATCTCTATTATCTGATATTATTACTCCAGTTTCTTTATTTCCACCTACATAATAAAATCCTACTGGAACTGGTACTGTTTCTCCATCTCCTGTTGCTACTGCCGTTACAGTTGCTACTTTTACCTCTTTTTTTACTACATTTCCACCTTCTGTTGAAACATATGCAGGTGTTACAGTATACCATTCATCTGGCATTTTTACTTCTGTCCCTGCTACTGTATCTTTTGTATTTTCTGGTAAGCTACCATCTTTTGCTAAATATGCATTTATCTCATTTAATTGTTCTTGCTCTAAATATTCTTCGTTTGTATATTTTTCTTTCGCATATTTAGCTTTACTAAACAAACCATTTTCTCCAAAGCTTAAATTTATTGCTACTCCAGCCAAGATTATTAATATAATAATAGTAATAATTAATGCAATTAGCGTTATACCCCTTTGCCTATTTTTTGGTAACTTTTCCATGTAAATCATCCTTTCTCTTTTGTTTTCCTCTCTACTCTTTAATTATAGTTTTAAAATTTACTACTTTGTTTTATTCTATCATTTACTCATTTCATTGTAAATGATTTTTTATACTTTTTCATTTATAAATTCAGATAGCATAAATTTTTATAAAAACATTTTTAGAAGATAATAAAAACAATTGAAAGATACAAAATTACTCGTATCTTTCTTTTAATATTATTTCTCCTTTAAGCTTTTTTTATTTCCCTTTTCTAATTGTTTCAAACTCTTCTTAGTTGTAGGTAAATCTTCTGGCATTGTTCCGTCCGGCTTGTTTTATTGCATTTCTAACTATTTTTCCAATTTTATTATGTGTATTGCAAGCATCTTGCTCTGTTTGTATATTATCTTTTTTTAATTTTTCCTCAGTTTGTGATATTCTAAATAAATTTGCACTTAACCCTGTATTTCCCATATTATCTAAAATATCTTCTCTATATCTTAAACCCTTTCTTTTAGCAATGTCATCAGCTGTTTCACCGTTATATAAACCTTTGTAGCCCGCATTATGAAATTTGTCAAAATTTTTAACTCCTGCTTTTTTCGCTGTTTGATTTAAAGAATAATTGCCTTTTCTTGTTAAATTTCTTTGATAAAATCTTTTTTCATCTTCGGTAAGCAGTCTATATTCTTTTTCTGTAATTTCCTGTTTTCTTGTTTGAACAGCAAAATAAGTTTGTGCAAGAGCTATAACTTTCTTTCTACTATCTCCATTTTGTGCGATTAAATAACAAGCATATCTGGTTAATTCATAATCTTGAATTGCTTTTTTAGCGCCTTTAGGCATTTTTATCGTTTTGTCAACGTTGGCAAAACTAATATAGTCTATTTAACTTTAAACACACTATATTTACCACATAAATTCAATGTTGAGTAATTTTCTACCTTATCTATTGGAATTATATAAATATCCATATTATCTGTTACTATAAAGATTTCATCTATATTAGTATTTAAAATTGTTTTATATGTACACCCTTTCGTCCCACCACAACTTTTTAAAGCTACTTGATAGCTTCCATATTTAGTTTTACATGATGTTGCTTTTACCTGCACTTTATATATTCTATTATCCTTATCTACAATTAAGTCATAATCTTGTGTATCATTTAGTGGAATTGAAACTACATATCCATTAGAAGTATAATATGCAATGGCTATACCTAAACCAGTATTTCCTTTTTCTTTGTTAGTGTTAAATTTCATATTATCGCTCCTTTTGTTGAACTTTTGTTCGTTTATACTGTTAAAAATAAAAACAAGTTTCCTTGTTTTTATGGTGGGCAGGGATGGATTCGAACCATCGTACTCGTATGAGAACAGATTTCTTACTACTATAGTTTTCACTACCATTAAAATGTTTGTAGTCTGGACTTTCTCTTTATCTCTTTCAAGATACCAGGTATAAAGTCTCTACACTCGGAATTAAAATTCCTAGCTCGGGATTGTCATAAGTATTTCTACCTTTAGAGTTCCCCGAATTAGCCCGGTTTTCATCTTACCATTACTGATAAGAGCTGCAATTTAGGTTTTGATTAAACCAAAGACCACAGTCTGCCGCCTTTAGCCACTCGGCCACCTACCCATATATTAAATTGTATATAAATGAAATGGTGCTCCCTCAAGGATTCGAACCTTGGACCCACCGGTTATGAGCCGGTTGCTCTGACCAACTGAGCTAAGGGAGCATTTCCTAACGCGATTTTTATTATACAAAAGTTTATCTATATTGTCAATAGATATTTTAAATTTTTTTATATTTTTTACATATTTTTTATTTATTTGAATGGTAATCAAATTTCTTTATGTAATTTATATTCATAAGAGATTAGAAATTAACTAAATATTAATCTCTAATCTCTTAATCAATAATCTAGTTTTGGTTATCTCTACCTTCTGGTAATGCTGGTACATCTAATACAATTCTTATTCTAAATGCATATCTAATAGCTCTACCAATTTTGCTTTCTTTTATTCTTTGCCATAGTGAAGGTTTTACCTCAAATGTAGTTTCTTGAGCATAAGTTTCTTGTTCTGCTACAGCTACATTTTCTACCTCTTCTACTACTGGTTCTGATATTTCTTCTACTTCTGGAACTGGAGTTGGGATAAGTTTTAATGCATCTGCTATTTCTATTCCTATATAGCTTAACGCTTTAGATCTATCTTCAATTCTTTCCATATCTATTTCTATGTGTAGATTAGATTCTAAATTAACTATTCTTGCATTTACTAATTTTACAGCATTTTGATAATTTTCTGATGTATCTGATTTTGATTTTCCTATTATTGTTAATGCTTCTACTATATCCTCTGAGAATTTTTCTGAAGATTCTTTTAATGTGCTCTTCCATCCGTCTTCTTTGTTTGTAACAATTTCTAAAGCATCTTTTAATTCTCCTGCTAAAGATATGTTAGCTTCTCTTTGACGAATTAATTCTTCTATCTTCTTTGTATTTTCCTCAAATTGATTTGTTGCAAATTCAACTAAATCATATGCTGCTCTATATACACTTGCTGGGAAATTCTTCTTCTTTGGATATTCTACCAAATATGTTTTTATAGATTCAATTAAATCTTTGAAATATGCATCATCATCTAATTGAACTATTTGTTTCTTACTTTTTGGATTGATTAATCTTTGTACCTTATCAATATTTGATAATATTTTTTCTTCTGTGATTACCATTCTCACATTTACTATGCCAGATTTAGACATTGTAAACCCTCCTTTTTTTCCTATGTTATATATTAAAATTGTCAATTTCTACAAGAAATTACAATAGGATAAATAATATTTTATTTTTCGACTTCTACTTAATTTTAATACAAGATTTTTGGTCTGTCAATACCCAAATGCTTATTTCCGTAAATTTTAACAGAATTGTAATAATTAAAATCAAATCACATTTTTTTGTAATATTGTTGTAATTTTTTCGTAATATTTTTGAAATATTGTCAATGATTTTATAATAATATTATTACGTAGATTAAGGTTTTATTAAATTTTTATTCTAATTTATCTTGTAATAAATAAAATGGACTATTTTTAGTTTCCGAAGAATACTATCTATAGTCCATTTGTTTTTTTATTTATCTTTTTTTATTTCTACATATCTTTTAATCTTCATTGTAGTTGTTTTTTCAAATTCATCTTTCTTTATTTCTAATTTTTTAATTGCTTTGTATGATGTCAATTTTTTATTTACATTTTTTATTTGTTCCCAAATAATATCATGAATTTGTTCATCAGTTAATCCTTTTCCATGTTTTGCTTCTATTTCTTCTATATTAGGTATTACTTTTACAGTGATTATTAATTCTTTTTCGCCTTCTACTTCTTTGCCATATACCATACATTCTTTTATTTCTGGTACATCTCCTAACATTAATTCAATCTCTTCTGGATATATATTTTTTCCATTTTGTGTTACTATAACATTTTTTGTTCTTCCTGTTATATATAAAAATCCATCACTGTCTAAATATCCAACATCTCCTGAATGGAACCATCTATTTCCTTGTTCATCTATTTCTATTACGTCTTTTGTTGCTTCTTCATCTTCATAATATCCAAGCATTAAAGTTTTACTTTTTATTAAAACTTCTCCCTCTCCTTTTTCATTTGGATTATCTATTTTTAATTCTGCACAATTTACGGCTTTTCCTGCTGAACCTACTTTTGGTTCAAACTCTGGTGTTAGTGCTGCAATTGGTGCTGTTTCTGTTAATCCATATCCTTGTAAAAAGCTGATTCCTATATCTTGTACCCATTTACCTACTTTAGCATCTATAGGAGCTGCTGCTGAAACTATAATTCTAATATTTCCACCTAAGTTCTCGTAAATTTCACTAAATACCTTTCTCTTAATGTCTACTCCCACACCCTTCAAAGCGTTTGTTACATGTATCATAGAATTTACTAAACCTGCTTTTCCACTTTTTTCTATTGTTTTGTTTATTTTTTTGTATAAGTTTTCTATTAATAGTGGAACTGCTATCATTGCAGTTGGCTTTGTTTCTTGTAAGTCTGGTACTATATGTTTTAATCCTTGACATACAGCAATAGAGCTTCCATTTGCCATTGGTAGTAAAAAACCTATAGAACATTCATATGTGTGATGCAAAGGAAGAACAGAGAATAATCTATCTGTTGGATACAATTTTACATATGTACTTACTGCGTTTATGTTTTCTGCTAAATTTCTATTGCATATCATAACTCCTTTAGCTTTTGATGTTGTTCCTGATGTAAATATAAGCACTTTAAATTCATCTGGGTCTATTTCTATTTTGTTGAAAGAGTCATCACCTTTGGCTATCATTTCTTTTCCTTGTTTTATGATAGTATTTATTCCTATTTCTCTTCCTTGTAATTCATCATCTGAATTCATTTGGATAAAATATTTTACTGTTGGTAATTTGTCTTCTACCTTTTTTATAACTTCTTTTTTCTTTGTAGAATATATAACAGCTGTTGCTTTTGAACGATTTATTACATTTTCTATTTCATTTACTGGTAACTCTTTATCTACTGGAACTGCAATTCCTGTTCCACAAACCATTGCCATGTATGATACATACCAATGATATGTGTTTTCCCCTATTATTACAATTCTTTCATTTTTTAAATTGTATTTATTGGTTAATGCTGTTCCTAAAGCTATTACATCATCTGAAAATTCTCTAAACGTAATAGTTTTAAACTCTCCTTTTGGATTAAATTTTTCTAATATAAATGGTCTATCTGCATATTCTACTCTTACTTTATCAAAAATTTCTTTTATTGTTTGATAATTTGTTTTAATGTATTCTTTATGTTTTGATTCACTTTTCATTATTTTTTCATAATCTACATTTACTTCATCAATATTTTCTACATTTTCCATTTTTATTTTTTTAAATTTAAAATCTGGCACTTTAAAATCTTTTAATATTCTCATTTTCATCATATTCCTTTCATTGCTCTACTACCGCTATTTTTCCATTTTTTTTATAAATGATTTATCTATTTCTGTAAATAATTCTGCCACCTCTATATTTTTTTCTCTTCTTAATTTATATATTAAGCTTGAGCAGACAAATCCAAATATTCCGGAAGCAATAACATTCGGATCTGCTTCCACTATTTCTCCTTTTTTTATACCTTCTTCAATAATTTCTTGTATCATTTGTATATAGTCAAATACGTAGTCTCTACACATTTTAGCACGTGGGCCACTTCCCCATATTTCACTTAGTATTATAGTCATAAAGCTTTCGTATTTTACTAATACCTTTATTTCTATTAGAACTATCGCTCTTATTTTGTCTATTGAATTAGTTAACTTTTCTGTTTTTATTGTTATACTATTTTTTAATAGTTTAACTCCCTCTTCAACTAGAAATTTAAATATTTCTTCTTTGCTAGAAAAATGATAGTACAATGTACCTTTAGCCACTCCTACAGTTGCAGTAATTTCTTCTACACTAGTAGCATCATATCCTTTTTCTGCAAATAGCTTCATTGAGGTTTCAAATATTTTTCTTTTTGTTTTATTCATCCATTTTCCCTCTTTTATAATATTCTATATAATTATATAATTTTATTTCAATATTTGCAAGCATTATTTTAGAGTTGACTGTTTAGTCAATTACTAGTAGTTACAATTCACAGTCTATAAATTTTTTCTTTTAAAAATTTGATAATATATTGTTTTTTCATACCTTGTGTGTCGCGGCCTTCCATTTAAAAATACTAGTATGTTGGCCACCCAATCACACTCACATGCGTTCGTTTGGTCGCTTACGTGGTATTACAAAACAATATATTATCAAACTTTTTTTATCAAAGACTAAAATACTGTGAATTGCAACTATTAGTAACTGCACACTAAAAAAACGAGATAGGAAACTTTCGTTTTTCCATCTCGTTTTTTGTAGTAGGAGTGTCCCTTTTAGAAATTTTTTAAAAAAAAAGGGCGTCCCTAATCGAAAAAGAGGCGTTCCTTTTTAATTATTTTAAAGAATCTAGATTGTCTAGTGCTTTTCCTGTTCCTAGTGCTACACATGATACAGTATCTTCTGCTATCATTACATTTATTCCTGTTTTTTCTTGTAAAAGCTTGTCTAGTCCATCTACTAAACATCCTCCACCTGTCATATAAATTCCTCTATCGCTTATATCTGCGGCAAGTTCTGGTGGTGTTCTTTCTAATACAGAGTGTACAGCATCTACTATCATCATAGCAGGTTCTATTAGTGCTTCTAACATTTCACTTGAATGAATTGTTATAGTTTTTGGAAGCCCTGTAATTAAATCTCTTCCTCTTACTTCCATTTCTGTATCTTGTATTTTTGGATATACACAGCCTATATTTATTTTTAAGTCTTCTGCTGTTCTTTCTCCTATCATTATATTGTGTCTTCTTTTTATATATTTAACTATATATTCATCAAATTTATCTCCTGCTACTTTTAAAGATGTATTTACAACGCTTCCTCCTAAAGAGATAACAGCTATATCTGTTGTTCCTCCACCTATATCTACTACCATATTACCACATGGTTTAGATATATCTATTCCTGCTCCAATTGCTGCTGCTATTGGTTCTTCTATTAAATATACTTTTCTTGCTCCTGCTTGTGTTGCTGCATCTATTACAGCTTTTTTTTCTACCTCGGTTACTTGTGATGGTATACAAATCATTATTCTTGGTGCAAATACAAATTTTCCGCATACTTTATTTATAAAGTATTTTAACATTTTTTCTGTAACTGTATAATTTGATATTACTCCTTCTCTTAAAGGTCTTGTTGCTACTATATTTCCTGGTGTTCTTCCTAACATTCTTCTTGCTTCTTTTCCAACTGCTAATACATTTCCAGTATTATTATCTACTGCAACTACAGATGGTTCTCTTAATACTATTCCCTTTCCTTTAACATATGCTATAACTGTTGCGGTGCCTAAATCTATACCTATATCTTGTCCAAAATTAAACATCTTTGCATCTTCCTTCCATCAGTATTTTTACCGATTATTTCTTTTTTATTACAATACTGTTACGATTATATTACATTATATAAAAAATATCAATCTTTTTACTAAAAAAATTGGTTCTATAATAAATGTTGGGGTGGTTATATAAAAATAACTACTTCAACATTTTTTTGTAAAAAATAATGCACTT
>CAKPFO010000042.1 GCA_934153805.1 uncultured Clostridia bacterium
ATTCAAAACATTTTTATTTTTAACTTGTTTTTTATTGTAACATATATTTTTTTATTTGTGTAGTGTTTTTTATAAATCAAATACATAAGTTTCTCTCATTTATTTGATATTGGCTCTAAAATATGTTATAATCCTATTATAGTAACTAATTAACATTTAGCATGCAATCAGGTGCTAAGAATTATTAACAAAGGAGATATGGTTATGGCAATTTTTCTTTTGGTACTCGCACTTGCTCTTAATTTTATTATTTCATGGGCAAATGCAAACTATGTTGGTCGGTATTGGTCCGAGTCTAAAGAAGTAGGCGGTAGCTTTAGAGTCTATATTGTAGTAGGTTACATTATGGCAATAGCCGGATTTACTATGGTATATGGTTATATTTTACTACTTATTTCTCCACTCTTTTTGCAAATGGCAAAAGTAGATCAAGAAACGATTTTGATGTTTGAACAACTTGCATCAGATTTGATTTATCTTTTCTGCGTTATAACTATGATTCCAACTGGTTTTTACATTTGGATTCGTAGTTTAAAAAACTTTTGGGAAAAGAAGACTTTGGCTAATGGTTTAACTGCTGGTTGGAACTCATATGCTCAAATTCATAATACTATTAGTGTAGCGCGAAATGCACCAAGTGCTTTAGGTAGAGTTGTAGAAACTCTCTTTGGTGGTAAAGGTAAGAAAAAAGATAATACCGTAATTGTGTTATGTGCAATTTTTGTATTAATTCTTGCTATATTTGGTGGATATTTCACAGCATCTGCAATTATGAAAAAAGCCGATCGTGAGTATGATATGTTTGCTGATCTCAAAAAAAGAAATCTAAACTAGTATTAGCATCAAATTATCTCAAAACTAAAAAAGACTTTAAGAGAAAATCTCTTAAAGTCTTTTTAGGTTCATGTGTTTAGCTCCTTCACACGTTGCTTGATATATTCCATATCGTTCTTTCTATTTCAGCGCCGTACTATTATTTATTACCAAGGTACTGTACATAAATAACACATCTTGATTTTTAAACTCTATATATTTGCCTAAAATTTTAGGTGACACATATCTTGTGTCTACGACTGTAATTTTGCTATATGCTTCTACTAACAATGGTATTAAACTACTTCCATATGAATCTCTAAATACAATTAACTCTTTTTTATTATTGTTTTGTGAATTTTCTATTGTTAGCAGTGGCGTAGCACCTGATAAATATATATCATATTTGTCTAAAGAGTTTTTCTTTTCCATATCATATACTTTTGTCTGCTTTTTGCTTTCGTAATTATATACTGTACAATTTTCTAATGTTTTATTAGTTAGTATATACATCGGTTCGTTTTGTGTTTTTATTGGTACCTGACTTGCATATACTCCTTTAAAATCTGCCACTTTTATTTTTTCGTATTGCGTACTTACATTTATATTCATCTTACTTGCAATTTCATTTGCTACTTTAGGTAAATTTTCTTGTTTCCAATGAGTATCTGTTTTATAGTAGTCTGATAATTCTAGTAAATCAAATATTTTTATATATTGAATATTGCTTAAATTTTGTTGCATTATACTTTCTAGTTTATTATAGTCTATTTTTAAATTATCTTTATTTACAAAGTAATTTTTATCTGGAACTATCGTATAATATATATCGTTATTTGCATTTAAGTATAAGTCTTTTATTTGATTTATCTTATTTGTAACATTTATTACTGATTTTTCATTTAATTTATATGTTTGTTCTATTAGGTATTCCTCGTACTTGTATATATTATTATAGTTTTGTTTTTTTAATATATTAAATTCAACTCCAACTTTTAATTTTCTAAATTCATCTCTTTGTATAAATTGATCCATTGAATATTTATCAAATTTCTCAAAAAAACTACCATCAAATAGTTTAGAAATTGAAAATTCAGGAAAATGTGCTAGCTTTCTTCTTTCTGCTATAGAAATATCTGTATCTTTTTTTAAAATATTTATAATGAATACGGTTGTAATTGTAAACACAAACACTATTGTAACTACAACATTTTTTACTTTTTCTGTCATACCTTCCTCCTAAAATCTAAAATATAAAAATGGATTATATGAGTTATCTACCAAATATGCTGTAACCACAATTAAAATTACAGTTATACATATTGGCTCTAAAATGTTTATTATTTTATTAAATAGCTCTTTTTTTCTTAATTTTTCTATTGCATTTTTCAAAAGTGGTGTTGCCCCTATTATAGCAATTATTAAAACGACAAAATAATTTTTCAAATAATATATTGTATAATTATTTATAAAGTTTTCTCCATTTGCTCCAAACAAACCTATAATGTTTCTGCAAGCCTCTGTCATATTATTTGCATTAAAAATAATAAAACTTAGCATAACTATAAATAGTACGTATACCCTTTTTAAAACGTTTGGCATTTTTTCTATATATTTTCCAAGCCATAACTTTTCTACTATTAGTATTATTCCAAACATTACGCCCCAAATAACAAAGTTCCAACTCGCTCCATGCCATATTCCTGTAAGAGCCCATACTATTAAAATATTTATTATTAATCTTTTTGTCCCTGCGCGATTTCCTCCTAAAGGGATATATACATAGTCCCTAAACCATGTACTTAATGATATATGCCATCTTCTCCAAAATTCTGTTATACTTTTTGAAATATATGGATAATTAAAGTTTTCTAAAAAGTGGAATCCAAACATTCTTCCTAATCCTATTGCCATATCCGAATAAGCTGAAAAGTCAAAATATATTTGTAGCATATACCCTATTGCAAATATCCAGTAAAATATTACACTTTTTTCGTCTGTTCCTGTAAAAGCATTGCATAGCTCTCCTAACATATTTGCAATTAATACTTTTTTTGCTAATCCTACTACAAATCTTCTTACTCCATATGCAAAATTTTCAAAACTATGTTTTCTATTATTTAATTCTTTCTCTATTGTTTCATATCTTACTATTGGTCCTGCTATTAGTTGAGGAAATAGTGAGACATATGTAGCAAGTTTTAAAAGACTTTTTTGTAATTTTACTTTTCCTTTATATACATCAACCTCATAGCTGATGATTTGGAATGTATAAAACGAAATTCCTATTGGAAGAGCTAATTTTAGAAGTGTTATGTTTGTATTAAATATTGTATTTATATTTGTTATTATAAAATCCGTATATTTAAATACACATAAAAGTGCTACATGTATGGCTATAACTAATGTTAAAATAGTTTTACTCTTGTATTTATTTATAAAAATAGCTCCAACATATGCTATTAAAATTTCTGCTAGCATCAAAAATACATATTTTGGTTCTCCATAAAAGTAAAATAGCATGGATGCCACAAATAATATAAAGTTCTTTGCTTTTTTAGGCACAGCAAAATATGCTATTATTACTATTGGTAAAAAATAATATAAAAAGCTTATACTTGTAAATAACATTTTCCTCTTGTATGGTATATTAACTTTCCCATACTCTCCTCTCTGTTTTTTTATTTAATATAGAATTAGGATTTTATACTCAGCATATACTGCTGTAAAGCCTTAATTCTAGCATATTATCTTCTGTAGAAAGTTATTATACTTTCTACAGAACAGATAAAGCTTCCTTATTTGGAAGCTCTATTTTTAATATATTATTGTACTACAAACATTTCTGGTGGAAGTTCTATATCTTCTTCCTCTTCTGCTTTTTCTAATTCTTTTCCTATTTTATTGTCTACATATTTTTTAAACTCTTCGTAAACTAGCTTTGCCCATTCTTCATCTGACATTACTAAGAATATAATGTTGTCACTGTTTGTAACATATAGTTTTTCAGCTGAAACACAAATCCATTTTCCCATATCTATGTTGTCTATTATCTCTTGTTTCATCTTTTCTATGTCTGCTCCAGGTTTTACTTTAAGTACTACTGCACTATATGCTTGTGCATTCATAAGTGGTTCTGAAACAACTAGTTTCTCTACATTTTCGTTAGATTGTAATCCTGTATATGCTTTAACTAGTTCTTCGTCAGATATATCTATTTCCTCGGTTTCTAATTGTGGCAATTGTTCCTTCAGATTAGAATTGATTGTTTTCATCATACTTTTCATTTGACCAACTGTTTCTATTTTTGCCTCACTATTACTATTTTTGTTGCTTGTTGCAACTACAATTCCTATTACAGCAATTATTAAAACAGCTATAACAAGTATTATTGCTATTGTTTGTTTTTTCATAAGTTTTCCTCCTTATATATTTTATTTTTTGTCCTATGTTAGTAGTCACTTTTAGTATAACATATAGGTGTGATTTTTGTCTATATATTTTTAAACAAAAAAGAAAGATGAAATTAATCATCTTTCTTGTGCAATGCTATTTGGTATTTGAAACGCTTCTTTTTTTTCATTAATGTTTATAATCTTCGTTTCTTCAATACTCTTTTTCTTGAAAGATTTTTCTCTTTCAAGGACTTTTTCAAATTGTTCCTCTTCTACAAAAACATTGTAGCCCCTTGTTGCTCTTTTTATCATTCCCCACAATTCATTTGGAGACATCAGTACATCCAACAAAGAAATCTCTAAAACGATTCCTTTATCTCTTTCGTATAAAGTAAAATAATTATCTTCTTCTCTTACAAAGAATTTTTCCTTTTTTATTTCCTTTATTATTGTGCAATTCTCCCGTAACTGTTCTTCTGTTATAACCATATTTTATCCCGTTCCTTTCTACTTTTTGTATTTGTCTAAAAAGCATGTCTTTGCATTGCAAAAATCTTATGTTTGACACATAAGATTTTTATATCACTTTTTCCATTTTTTGTAAATATGTTTTTGGAATTTTTTTCCAGTTTTTTCTTCCATTTTTCTGCGTTTTTCGACAATTAGTAATTTCTTCCACAACCACTACATCCGAAATTTGTAAATAGTAATAAGAAAACTATTATGAAAAATAATATTTCTGTATCGCCACATCCTCCAAATAGTCCATTTAAAAATCCACCATTATTTCCGCATCCACATCCAGAATTACAGCCAGTGTTACATCCGCAATTTCTAACTTCTTCTTGCATACAATCTTCTCCCCTTTCCTTTTTTGTTACTTTATACAATATATAGTATGCTTTTTGTAAATTTTGTGTTACAATAAGTATGTAGTAATAATCGTAGGAAGGAATATGATAATATATGAAAAAAATTGAATTACTTTCTCCTGTTGGAGATTTTGAGTGTTTAAAAGCTGCAGTTCAAAATGGTGCTAATAGTGTCTACTTTGGTGCTTCTAACTTTAATGCAAGAGCTTCTGCTAGCAATTTTGACTTAACTGATTTAAAAAAAGCTATCTCTTATGCTAAATTAAGAGGTGTAAACACTCATCTTACATTAAACACTTTAATAAAAAATAATGAATTTGAAGATGCCGTTTTACTAGCGCAAAAAGCTTATGAATTTGGCATTGATGCTATTATAGTTCAAGATTTAGGTTTAGCTAGAACTTTAATAAAGAATTTTCCAAAGCTTCCTATTCATGCTAGTACTCAAATGACTATTCATAATTTGGAAGGAGCTTTAGAGGCTGAAAAATTAGGATTTAAAAGAGTGGTTTTATCTAGAGAATTATCTTTAGATGAAATTAGATATATATGTTCAAATACAAATGTAGAAATAGAAACTTTTGTCCACGGAGCACTATGTATTTCTTACTCTGGTCAGTGTTTATTTTCTAGTATAGTTGGTGGAAGATCTGGCAACCGTGGAAAATGTGCTCAACCTTGTAGATTACCATATGAACTAATCCAGCAAAACAATGAATCTTTTAGTTCTACAGTTGATAAAGGCTATTTGTTAAGCACTAGAGATTTATGTGCTTTAGAATATATTCCAGATTTGATTTCTGCTGGAGTAATGTGTTTTAAAATAGAAGGTAGAATGAAATCTCCAGAGTATGTTGCTACTGTAACAAGAATTTATAGAAAATATATAGACCTAGCTTTATCTGGCAAACCTTATGTTATAGACGAAGCTGACAAAAGAGATTTGATGCAAGTTTTTAACCGTGGTGGCTTTTCAAGTGGTCATCTTTCTAATAATCCTAATAAAAATTTGGTTTATAAAGAAAAACAAAATAATATGGGAATATACATTGGCAATGTTGCTAATATTAAACCTAACAAAGGTCATATTTTCTTTAATTTAAAAGATTCTATTGCAATTGGTGACACTATTCAGTTTGAAAATGAGACTACTAAGTATACCGTTTCTGAACTTATGATTAAAGGAAAAAATGTAGTTTCTACTAGTAAGAAAGATTTAATAGAAATTGGTAGGATGAAAGGCAATATTAAAATTGGTGATAAAATTTATAAAATTGCAAGTAAAGAGCTTTCAGCTGAAGCTAAACTTTCGTATAAAGACGAAAACAAAAAAATTATGCTTTATGCTAATATGTATGTTCACAAAGATAAGCCTATTAAGCTTACTGTTAGCACTATAGACTCTTCTAACAAATTATTTAATAATATTAGCGTTACTAAACAATCAGATGTTATTCCTGTAGAAGCAAGTTCTAGACCTATGGATTTTGAAAGGATTTCCTCTCAGCTTAATAAGACTAAAGATACAATTTTTAGTTTTAAAGATATTAATGTAGATTTGGAAGAAAATACTTTTGTTCCTTCAATAAGTTCTTTAAATGACTTGCGTAGAAACTGTTTAGAAGAAATTATCACTATTGCAAATTCTAGACTTATTAGAAATAGCAATTCTATAAAGCTAGAAAAAGTTTCTTCTAAGGGCACGAAACATAAAAATAGAACCGTTACTGTATTACTTAATATTTTAAATGAAGATTTCGACTACTTAAAACTAGAAAATATAGATGATGTATACATTCCTTTAAAATATTTTTCTAATAAAAAATACGAAAGTACTATACTTTCTTTATCTAATTCATTTAATGTGTACATATATTTACCCACAGTAATAAGAGCAAATTATAAAAATATATTGAGTAATTTAGTTGAAAAATCTATTGCTAATTACAATATTAAGGGGTTTGTAATTTCAAACTTATCATCTTTTATGCTTATAAATAAATTACCTGCTAATAGCAATTTTGAGTATATTGCAAATTATACTTTAAACTCATACAATTCATATACAGAAAAAGAACTTACTAATCTTGGAATAAACAAAATTACAATTTCTCCTGAGTTAAGTTCTAATGATATTGATAACCTTTGTAGTAAATCGGATTTTTCAAGAGAGCTTATTGTATATGGTAGAACTCCTTTAATGTCTTCTAACTATTGTTTACTTGGACATTCAAATAAATGTTATCCTAATTGTGGTACAAGATGTTTAGATAACAAACAATATTATTTAAAAGACAGATTAGGTTTTAAATTTAGAATTATTCCAGATAATGTTCAAACTGTAACTACTATTTTTAATAGTAAAATTACTTCAATAGATGGTTCTGTTTTTAATGTAAATTCATATAGAATAGATATTTTAGATGAAGATATTGAGCAGATAAACTCTATTGTAAGTACTGTTCTTGCTGGTAACAGGCTTGAAGGTAAAGAATATACTAACGGAAATCTGAATAGAGAAATTTAAATGAGCTGTTACTGTTGTAAATATTTTTAATTAGAAGTTTCTCGTACATCTTGTTAAATGTTAGAAATAAAAAAGTTTTAAAAAAAGTTAGGGTAAATTTCTTATTTTCCCTAACTTTTTTTGTTTTAGTGTTTTGCACTTAATTTTATTATTAAATCCATGTCATCATCTTTTGCTGCCTTATTTTTTCTAATTGCCCCACATTTCTTGCATTTAAAAATTATAACATATCCTTTTTTGCTATCAATTTCAAGTCCCACTGGTTCTAATATTCCATGGCATTCTTCTGCCCTATCTCCTGGTTTTACATCTACATGTTTTGAATGCAAACAATATGGGCAGTGATTTCTGCATGAATACCATAATTGTGGCACTTTTTTACCACAGTTTTCGCAAATAAATTCTTCATCTATTACTGTAAAATTTCCTGCCATTTTTTCTTGTATGATTTATTTAATAACTTAAATACACCATACACTCCTTTCTTCATTTTTATATAAATCCTTTTTGAAAAAATTTATGTTTATGGCTAAAAAGCTCATTCTCTAATATTCTTTCTAAATTCTAAACTAAAAAGGCTGTCCCTAATAGTTTAATAATCAAATATTCCTCCACCTAAAAATTCTCGTAATAAAGAGTTTTTAGGAATGTCATCTATATTTATTGGTTCAAAATATTTTAAAAATTCGCATAATCTTTTTGCTTCCGAATATTCTTCTTCATCTTTTCCTATTTTTTGAAACAATGGCAATGCATAATTTCTCAATGCATTTAGTTCATATATTAATGAGGTATTAAACATTACATCTGCATCTTCTTGATATGGATATATGTTTTTTTCTTCTCCACGAGTTATTGAATTCCATGCTGACAAAGTCTTTTTAGCATCATATCCTCTAAATTGGCTATCTCTTACAGTTCTTCTTATAATTCTAGTGTCTGTAGTAGATATTCTGTTATAATAGTCTATATTTAAAACTGTTAATGCACTTATATATATTTTAAACTTTTGCTCTTTTGGTATTGACGGTGTTAAATTGTCATTTAGGCAATGTATTCCTTCCATTACAAGAACCTCGTCATCTTCTAGTTTCATAGTATTTCCTAAATATTTTTTACATCCTTCTTTAAAGTCAAATGTAGGCAATTTGATTTCTTCCCCATTTAATAATTTTACCAAATCTGAATTTAATAATTCTAAATCAACTGCTTGCAATGCTTCAAAATCATATTTTCCTGTTTCATCTATTGGTGTTTTATCTCTTTCTACAAAATAGTTATCTACAGAAATAGTTTTTGGTTTTATTCCATTTAATCGTAATTGTATCCCTAATCTTTTGGCAAAAGTTGTTTTTCCAGACGAAGATGGACCTGCTATTAAAATTATTCTATTTTTCTTATCGGTTGCAATTAAATCTGCAATTTGAGATATTTTCTTTTCATGTAAAGCTTCTGACAATAATATTAGTTCTTTACCTTTGCCTTGTCTTATTACTTCATTTATTTTGTCTAAAGTATATACTCCAAGAATTTTATAAATATCGTCATATTCATCTAGTGTTTGTAGAAGTTTTTTAGTTTCCTCATATGGTTGTAATTTATTTGGATTGCTCTTACTTGGATATCTTATAAGAAATCCATCCTCATATTTCATTATATCAAACAATTTTATATATCCAGTTGAAATTGGCATTACTCCGTAAAAATAATTATAATAATCATTGCAAAAATATAATGACATCGTATCTTTTTCTTTGTTTTCTAATTGAACCTTACCAATCGTAGTATTTTCCTTGTTTAAAAATTCTATTGCTTCTGCTCTTGGCATTTCTACCTTTTCTATTTTTAAATTTGAATCAATTATTTCTTGCATTTTATTTTTTACATTTTGTAGCATTTCCTCAGTTGGCTCCATTTTTTCTATCTCGCATAGCATGCTACTTTTTAATTGATAATTTATATTTAATTTTATTTGTGGATATAACTTTTTAAAAGCCATCGACATTATAAATAATAAGCCTCTTGTATAAATACGTCCGCCATCTCTATCTGTTGTATCTAATAGTTCAATCTCGTCATTTTCTTTTAATTTATAATTCAAATTTTTAACTTCATTATTAACTTTGCACGCAATTATATTGGCATTTTCTTCTTCGATTTTTTCTTTAAAAGCATCTATTACTTTGCTATTTTCTTCTATATTAACTTCTATATTTTTATATATAACTCTCATTTTTTTACCTATCCAGCTTGTGGCCTTTCCTTTCGTTCAAATTTCTAAAAATATTATATCTTATTTTATCCAAAAGTCAACAACAAATCTGACTTGGCTATCTAACAATTTCAATTTATTGCTTTAAAATATGTTGTTTTGAAATTCCTCGTGCATATTTTATTGTTTTTTGGAAAAAATATTTATAATATATTATATTGTAAAAGAGTTGATTTATGTGGATTTTAAAAATATATTTAATAAATTGTTTACTTGGGAGGTTCCTAATAATTATCAATTTGAATTGCCAGAAAAAACTGACGATACGGAAAGCACTGTAAAGAATACTACAAATAACGTAGAAAAAAACATCTTTTCTAGCATTGATGTTAATTTAGAGTATTTAAAAACAAGATACAATTTTTTAATAAACAGTGACATAGTTATTAGAGAATTTAATCTTTTAGTTCAAAACAGACAGTATAAGGCTTTTTTACTTTTTATTGATGGAATGACAGATACTGATTTAATAAACAATTATGTTTTAAAGCCTCTTATGCTTAGAAATACTGCTAACACCTATGAAGACAGTAAAAGCAGAATTATTTCTGAGGTCAAAACTAATAATATTACCGTACGAAAAGTTAAAAAGTTTGATATTGTAGAATATATTTTAAATTGTCTGCTCCCACAAAATAATGTAGATAGAAATTCGACTTTTGATGAAATTGTATCTGGTATAAATTCTGGCAACTGTGCTTTATTTATCGATACACTCAATATTGCTTTTAACATTGATGTCAAAGGTTTTAAGCAAAGAAGTGTTGACACTCCACAAAATGAAATTGTAATAAAAGGACCTCATGAAGCATTTGTTGAAAATATAAGAACAAATACCTCATTACTGCGTAGAATTATTAACAATGAGTCTTTAATAATACAAAATGTAGATATCGGTAATGTTACTAAAACTAAATGTGCTCTTTGTTATATAAAAGACATTGCAAATTCAGATTTAGTTTCTGAAGTTGAATATAGAATAAACAATTTGCAAGTGGACTCTGTCTTATCTGCTGGAGAATTAGAGCAACTAATAGTAGATAGTAATGACTTAAATGTTCCTAAAGTACTATCTACAGAACGACCAGATACGTGTGCTCACTATCTTTTACAAGGAAGAGTCGTTTTAATTGTAAATGGTACTCCTCTTGCTTTAGTCGTTCCTACTACTTTAAGAGATTTCTTAACCACCCCAGAAGATATAAATTTAAAATATAGTTTTACTGTTTTTTTAAGAGCAATTAGACTATTAGGTGCAATAATCACCTTACTTTTGCCAGGTATGTATTTAGCCATTACATGTTTCCATCAAGAAATTATTCCAACAGAGTTGCTATTTGCTATCCTATCTGCCAGAGAAAATGTACCTTTTCCAGTAATTGTAGAAATTTTGTTAATGGAAATATCGTTTGAGCTCATTAGAGAGGCTGGCCTTCGTGTTCCCTCACCAATTGGTTTTACAATAGGTATTGTTGGAGCTATTATAATAGGAGATGCTGCTGTTAGTGCAAATATTGTAAGTCCTACGCTTGTAATAATTGTAGCAATTACTGCTCTAGCGTCTTTTACAATTCCAGACTTTTCTTTTGGCTTTCATTTAAGACTTTTTAGATTTGTCTTTATTTTACTTGGTTTTACTGCCGGATTTTTAGGAATAAGTCTAGGATTATTTGTATATATTTCTATGCTTGCAGATATGAAATCATTTGGCGTAAATATTGCTACTTCCCTTGTTCCTAATTTAGAAGGTAAAAGGATTAAATATTTTATTCCACCTATTTGGAAAAGAGAATATAGACCTGACTTTTTAGACCCAAAAGCTTTAAAGCAACAAGATAATGTTAGTATGAAATGGAAACAAAAATGATAATTGCAAAATTTATTAATTTTTTCAAAAAGTAAACAGTTCTTTATATTTTCAAATTGACTTTTATGTAAATTTGTAGTATAATAACGATCGGTATTTAGTGTGGTATATATCAAAGGCAAATTGACTTTGATAGCCTAAAGTGTGTATGCACAAAATACACTTTTTAGAAAGGAGATAAAAAACTATTGCTCTACTATTGTAGACAGGAGGAAAATGTCATGAATCAAAAACTTTTGAACTTGCACCCAAAACGTTACCTTTGTCCCTATTGTGGTTGCTGGCATGATTGGAATCTTTCGAAGCCATTAAGATATTATGATATAATTTCCGCTGGCTTAGCATGTGAAAAACAGAAATCTAATGGTTACTACGATCTTGGTTGCTACAAAACAAGAAAAACACGCATCCGCTTTTCGAATGGCTATTGCCATTATGAAACTATGCCTACATGTGATAAAGCCAATTTAGATATTGATGGTCAAATCTCCATTGAGGACATTTCTGAGATTCCTGACAGAGCTTTAGTAAAATTTACTGTTCCATTCATTCCAGACAGAGAGTTAGGAAGTGATATGTGTTGTAGCGATTGCCCAAATACAGACATATGTGTGATGTGCAAATTGAGTGATGCAAAGTTGCTTCCTGATAGTTACTCTATGGACATCTCATTTGGATTTGAATTTGAGCAGTCAGATTACGAGAAGATTTACAAGGCAGATTCACTTGAACTCAAGGAGAAAGAACTACAAGAATGTAAACAAGCTCTTAACTGCGAGGAGCAATCTTTAAATGGTAATGTTAGCAAAAAACAAGTTTCTCAACGAACACAGGCAAAAGAAAATAAGGAGGACAACACTATGGCAAACAATATTTTTAACATGAACATGGAGTTCGGTCAAAATAAGGACGAGAACATCGCAAGCACAATTATGGGAGTAGCAGTTAAGAATGGAGATAACTGGCGGATTTATGACAAGAAAAAGCATGAAATAACTGATGTCGGTAATATGCAGCTTGGAAATCTTCCAATCTTTGTTATGCCTACTACAAATCTAGCAGAAGGAGACCTTATTAAGGATTCCGGTGAATACTATTTTGTCATAAAAACAAATAACGTTAGCACCCAGACTTTGTGTGCAAAGACAGGAGAGTTGAAGACGGTTATTCCTATTAAAAATGTTTTTGGATTCAGTTGCTACACAAAGGTTATTGCTCTTAGTGACTCTATAAGTATGGAGGATGATTTAAATGTAGAAAATTTAGCTATTATGTCTATGATGTGTGGTCAGAATGGGCAGGATAATAACCAAACAAATCAACTGCTTCCGTTGTTGCTGTTTAAAGACAAGCTTGGTAACAATGATGACGATATGATGAAAATGATGCTTATGTCTTCTACGGCGTCTACCTCGACAGGAGATGGCACTGCCATGTCCCAAATGTTGCCTCTTATGCTTCTAACCGACAAGAGCGACAGCGATGATGATATGATGAAAATGATGCTTATGTCTTCTATGATGAATGGCAATATTGCAGACAACAACCCTGCTATGAGCTATTTGATGCTCAATATGTTTATGGAAAACAGGAAGAATACAACAAAGGTTCAGTCACCTACTAAAGGGCCTTCACAGATTACTAGTAAAAAAACTACTGCAAGAAGAAAGAAGAACGAAAGTGCTCAGTCACCTGCTAAAGGGCCTTCACAGATTACTAGTAAAAAAACTACTGCAAGAAAAAAGAAGAATGAAAGTGCTCAGTCACCTGCTGAAAATACTTCGCAGCTTACTAGTGAAAAAACTACTGCAGACTCAACTGAGGATCCGGCTGAATAATCAAAAATTAGTTAAATCTCTAATCTATCCTCTCAGGACGCTAGTCTTGAGAGGAATTTTTTTGCCAATATTTAGTAGAGATTTTGGAACAAGTAAAAATAATATTTTATAGCAAAAATTTATTAATTTTTTCAAAAAAGTATGTCAATCATTTTTGAAAATGTCTTAAAAATTTTTATTTATTAGCACTAAATTTTTATAGTTTAGTGCTAATATT
>CAKPFO010000043.1 GCA_934153805.1 uncultured Clostridia bacterium
CGATATTATTATATTAAAAATACGGAGGATATTATGGAAGGAAGAATTCACTCATTTGAGAGTTTAGGAGCAGTCGACGGTCCGGGGGTTCGATTCGTAGTCTTTATGCAAGGTTGTAGTTTGCAGTGTAAGTATTGTCAAAACAGAGATACTTGGAATATTCATGGTGGCACTACTTATTCTGTGCAAGAAATCGTAGAAAAAATTTTAAGATATAAGAATTATATTATGCCTAATGGTGGTGTTACTATAAGTGGTGGAGAACCTTTGCTACAAGCTAGATTTTTAATCCAACTTTTTACGGAGTTAAAAAAGCATAATATTCATACTTGTATAGATACTTCTGGAATGGTAGCTTTGACAGAAGAAATAAAAGAACTAATTAATTTAACAGATTTGTTTTTATTAGATATAAAGTGTATAAATGATGAGAAATGCACTTCTTTAACTGGATTTTCTAACAAAAAAGAACTAGCCTTTGCTGAATATTTAAGTAGTATTGAAAAACCTATGTGGATTAGACAAGTTCTTGTTCCTGGGTTTACAGATGATGAAAAGGATTTAATTAAGTTAAGAGAATTTATTTCTACATTAAAATCTGTAGAGAAAATAGAAATTCTTCCATATCATGACCTTGGTAAATTTAAGTGGGAACAACTTGGTTGCAAATATGAATTAGACGGCTATAGAACTGCAAATGATAATGATGTAAAAAGAGCTAAAGAATTATTAGGAATATCTTAAGAGAATGTAAAAAATTTTTTGCTCAATATTTAGCAACTCTTTTTCTTTTGTTTAATATTTGAAAATCTTTTATACAAAAAATGAAACCATTATTAAATGGTTTCATTTTTTTTGATTATCCAACTTTTCTTCCTGCAATTTGATGTTTTCTTCCCAGCCCTGAAATATTACCCATTCCATTACGTACTACGAAATATATATTGTCATAGAAGTAATCTCTCCGCACTAATTGTAGAAAAAGGGCTTTTACCCTTTGCTCCAAACTTGTGTCAGTTGCATTTGGCACATCAACCTGTACCATTGCATCTGTTGAAACATCCTCAAATCCTCTTGTTGCTATGCCTCCTATTATTTTACCATTCTCTAATACGGTAAAATTTAAATCTGGGTCATCAGCTTGTTGGCTTTTAAGCACTTCTTTAGTTCTTAAGACCAACCGCTTTTGCAGTTCTTTTGAATAATTAAATTTTGCAATATAAGCAGATACATCTGCTATTTGCATTGTCCGAATCATTAAGTTACCTTCTGTAATACTAAACATAAGTATTCCTCCTAAAGTATATTATGTAACTATTATACCATATTTTTCTAGCTTTTTCTACACTTATTGTAAAATTTATACAATTATATCTATTAATATTCCACTAATTACACCAATTACGTATAGTAATGTTAATATTTTTAGGTTATCCTTCAAATCTTCATTTACTCTAAATAAAATTAAGATTCCTATTCCTGAACCTACTAATAGTCCTCCTATCATAGACCCCATAGTTATAACTTGTTTTAAGTATAATTGTGTTAATAATACTGAACCAGCACAATTTGGTATTAAGCCTATTAAGCCTGCAATTAAAGGTCCTACAACTGGTACATTTATTATTAAATTTGATATGTTTTCTTCTCCAACAAAATGAATAACCGTATTTAGTATAAATGTTATTATTATTATAAATAAGAATATATTTAAAGTATGTTTTATAGAAGATTTTATAATTCCTTCATCTTCACAGTGACAATGCTCGTGCTCGCACATATGTCCTATCTCTTCTTGTGCAGTTTCTTCGTTTTCTTTCTTTTGTTTTTTAGGTAGCTTATGCATTACAAAGTCTATTACAAAACCTGCTATTATTCCTATTGCAAGCTTTATTGCAAGTATTTTTAGTATAAGTCCTATTGGAGCGTTTTCTGAAATTAGCACTGGTATCATTTCATCTGATGTTGATAAAAATATTGCTATTAATGTTCCTAACGTTATTATCCTTCCTGCATATAAATTGGCTGCAGCAGCTGAAAATCCACATTGTGGAAATATTCCTAATATAGCTCCCCATAGAGGTCCTAACTTTCCAGATTTTTTTATTATTTCTTTTGTCTTGTTTGCTGTTTTATGTTCTAAATATTCCATTATTACATATGTTATAAATAAAAATGGTAAAAGTTTTATACCATCTATTATTGTATCTTGTATAATTTCTAACATGTTTTTTTCTCTCTTTCTTTTTATTTGTTTCTAATTTTACTATATTTACATATTTTTTTCAAGAACCATTTTATAGTTATCTCGTTACTTAGTTAATTTCTTTTTTATAGTTACTTTTGTTAGAAAATATGTAGGTCGAATTAAAAGCCCACATACCAACTTTTGTTAGCACATGGACCTTTTTTATTAATCTATATAGCCTCTTTATTTTCTTCTAATTCTGATTCATTCTTTGTTTTGTCTGCTTCATCTATAACTTCTAAACTTGCTATAGATACTTCATAAGCTACTTTAACTTCTGATGTTCCATCTTCATATTTTTTCTCATATTGTCTTGATTGAACTCTTCCTATTACTCTTACCTCTGTTCCTACTGGTACGTTTTCACAGAATCTTGCATTTCTTCCCCATGCTATACATGGAATATAATCTGATTTATTGTATGCTCTATTTACTGCAAGTAATATATCTGCTATTTCTCTACCAAATGGTGTTTTTCTGTAAATTGGTTTTTTACATATATAACCATCTAATGTTACTTCATTTGATACATTCTCTTTGCTTGGTTTAAATTCTTCTTGGTCTTCTGCAAATTTTATTTCTTTTGCAAATACTGTAAGAACTAATCTGTTTCTTTCATTTTCATAACTATTATATGATCTAAATTGTCCTTCTATTATTACATTCTTTCCTACTGTTAGCTCATCTTCTAATAATAATCTTTCTGATATTGTAATTGGTATTATGTCTGCGTTTCCACTTAAACGTGGTACACTTAAGTCAAATATGTAAAACTTTTCTCCATATATTTCATGGCTAAATGTTTTCTCCTTTGTTACTTTACCAACTAGTACTAATTGGTTATTTTCTGAATAATTTGTATCCAATTTTATTTCCTCCTCTTACTTTTGTATCTTAACTGTATTTTATTCATTTTGTTCCTTTTTTAGAATATTTTTCCTTACAAAATCTATTATACTACGTTTTTTTGATTTTGTCTACATAAAAAGTTTATTTTTTTGTTTTTTTATTATTTTTTATATTTATAAATATTGCTTGTTTATGATATTTTAGGCATTTCTAGCACATTTCAAATATATTATTCCATAATTTTTATTAGTTATTTTTATAAATCAATGTAGTTGCAACTACAGCCATTGAAGCATTAATATCTTGTGTTTCCCCTATTTTTATTTCTTGCATTTCTATTTTTTGATCATATATATTGCTTATAGTTCTTTGCAAACAAATTAAACTGCTTTCATCTGTTACAGAAGAAGCTGTTATCGTTGCCTTTGAGTTAAAGCCATATGTTATGACTATTAGTTCTAAATCTTCTAATATACTTAAATTTTTTATTATATCTGTGTTTATCACTACATACTTTGCATCTACTAAAATCTTTTTTAGTATTTCTAAATTTTTAAATTTTCTATCTATTATAACTGTTTCAAATTTTACATTTTTAATGTTTTCTATATTTTTTTCCTTAATGTTTAAAACTGAACTTTCTTTTAGTTTTAATTCACTTATTAATCCTTTTCTTATAATGTTTTCTCTCTTTTCATCTGTTATAATCCCTATAAATGGCATATACCCAACTTCCTTCCATTTAAGTATATACCTATTATTTCCATTTTTATTTTTTATATTCAGTACTTAGCCTTTGTGTCCCATTTACATCTATATAATAATTTTCTTTATATATTAAATCCGAAACAGTTACTATCTTATATCCTTTTTTATTTATATTCTTTATTAACATATCCAAGCTGTCTGCTGTATGCTTTGTTCCGTTATGACTTAAAATTATACTTCCTGAGGATATTTTACTTTCTAATCTTTTCCACATTTCTTCCCCAGTAAGGCCTGAATAATCTAATGTATCTAAATTCCATTGAATAGTTGTATGATTTTGCGATTTTGCAGCGTTTATTACTGTATCGTTGTATTCTCCATATGGTCCTCTGTACAAAGTTGTCTTTTTACCGGTAATTGCTTCTATTTTTTCACTACATTTTACTATCTCTTCTCTATTTTGCTCTAAGTTTAAATTATTTACATGTTTATGCATATCAGAATGATTAGCTATTTCATGCCCTGCTTGTGATATTTTCTTTACCGCTTCTGGATATTTATCTACCCACTGTCCTACCATAAAAAATGTAATATGGACATTATTTTTTTCTAATGTTTCCAAAATACTATCTATATCATCAGCATTCCATGCACAGTTCATCGTAAATGCTACCTTTTTTTCTTGTGTTGCTACATTATAAATTGGTAATTCTTTTGTTGATGCTGCTGTTTCTAAAGTCTTATTATTAGTCAGCATAAAGGCCATTGAAAATAGAATTAAAACTGTACTTAATGATATAAGGTACGAATTTATTTTTTCTTTGTTAAATACTATAAACATAAAAAACCTCCTTAAGATTTTATAACAATATAAAAATCTCCCAATATAAGCTACTTCATTTTATGCTTATATTGAAAGATTTATGTTTTTTATTCTATTCATTTTAGCACTCATTTACTTTTATATTTTCATTTTCTAAAAGCTTGCTTGCCACATTAATAAAATTCGTTTCTGTATCTGTTAAATATATTTTATAATTTCCATGATTATTGACATCATTTTGCATATCAGATGATGCTAGAATTTCTTTTAAATCTTTACTTACCATTTCTCCAGTATTAATTATTTCTACATTTTCGCCTAATTCTTCTACTATTATCTTCTTAAATAGAGGATAATGTGTGCATCCTAAAACTAGACAATCTACATCTTTTACATCTTTTAAGTACTCTCTTATAGTAAGTTTTGCAATTTCATTATCTGTCCATCCTTCTTCTGCCATTGGCGCTAAAAGTGGACATGCTCTATTTTTAATCTTAGCTTTTGGGATTTGCTTTAATATATTTGTCTGCCATCCTTTGCTTCTTATAGTTCCAGAAGTTGCTATTATCCCTATCTTTCTTAAGCTTTCTTTTTCTTTTATATATTTTACGGTTGGGTCTATAATTCCTATAATTGGTATTCTATATATCTTTTTCATTTCCGCTAAAGCTTGACTCGTAGCTGTTCCACAAGCTATAATTATTGCTTTTACATTTTTACTTATCAAAAAGTCTATTCCATTTTTGGTAAGTTCTATAATTGATTCTTTTGATTTACTGCCATATGGAAATCTTTTTGTATCTCCTAAATATATGATATCTTCATTTGGATTACTATTTATTACTTCTTTTAAAACTGTAAGTCCTCCTACTCCTGAGTCAAACATTCCTATCGGTCTTTTATCCATGTTTATTACATTCCTTTCTTACGGTTAAATCTTTTTTGATATACCCTATTATAGCTTAATTTTCTTTATAAATCTACAATATTATACACTTTTTTTATTTTATCTCATACTATATATTAAAGCTATATGCTTAATATATAAATTTAGAAGGAGAGATGTTTTTATGGAATACGATAAGAATGTATGCCCTGTTGTAGATATTGATGGATTTATCGCTTCTGGTAAACAATTTGACCTTGAAATTAGACTTCCAGAAGATAACAGAAATGTCATTTACGGAGTCGTTAAAGATTGCTATGGTGACCCAGTAAAAGATGCTGTTGTTAAATTAATAGAAGTTGTTTGCGAATGTGGTAAAGACGAAAGAAGACCTGTTTCTCATACTATTACAGATAAAGATGGAGAATTTGTTTTCGGACCTTTATGTGCTAATAAAGTATATGAAATCCAAATATGGGTTGACCGAGTAAAACACTGCAAAGTTTGCACAGAATGTAAACGTGAAGGAAAATGCTTAAAAGGCGTAAAGATGGATTGTAAACATGATTGTAAATGTGACAAACCTTGTGATAAGCCATGCTTAAGAAGTGAAGTATCATCTTCTAGCAGTGATTGCTGTTCTTCATCTGAATGCTAATAAATTAATTTTATAACTATTATTTTGTTCTGAACCTATAGTTTGTTAAGTTTTCAAATATGTAACAAGAATTGCCGATGAAAATTTAAAATAATTTTCCCGGCAATTCTTGTTTTTATCTTATTAAATAAATTGCTATTATTGCTATTCCAACAACTACTCTATATATTGCAAATACCTTGAAGCTTCCTTTTTTCAAATATTCTAGTAAGAATTTTATAACAAATATTCCTACTAAGAAACTTGCAAGCACTCCTATAAAGAATGGTATACTAAATACAAAGTCTTTTAATTTAAAAAGTGTTGCTGCAAATACAATTGGTGTTGATAGTAAGAATGAATATTTTGCTACTGACTCACGTTCAATTCCTAATAATCTACCAGTTGTCATTGTTATACCAGATCTAGAAACTCCTGGTATAAAAGCTAAACATTGTGATAAACCAATTAAAAAAGTTTGTTTAAAATTCATTTTTTCAAATTTTATATTAGATTTTGATTTTTTGTCTACTACATACAAAACGATACCCATAACTATTAATGCTAATGCTATAATTATAGGTGTTTCTAGCTTATTGCCAACAAATTTATCTAATATAAAACCTATTATTCCACCTGGTATAGTAGCTGCAACTAAGTACCAAAACATTTTTCCTTCAAATGTTTTTTCTTTTTTTACAACTTGTTTATACCCTCCTTTAATTAAATTTATCCAGTCTTTAAAGAAGAATATTGCTATAGCTAATAAAGTACCAAAATGCAACGCTACATCAAAACCTTCAAAATCTCTTACAAATTCTGCTGAAGCAGTCCAATTAAATAGCCATGGTATTATAGCTAAGTGTGCTGAACTGGATATTGGTAATAATTCTGTTAATCCTTGTACAATTCCTAATATTAACGCTTGTAATATAGTCATTTTTAATCACATTCCTTTCTTTGGTAAAATTACCATTATTGTATTTCCTGAAAAATATTATATATTGTGTCTTTTATAAATTCTGCTGACGTAAGTGGTGCAACTTTTCCTGGTATTGACAATGCCCATATTGTTTTTATTCCTTCATTCTTTGCCGCAGCTTTGTCTACACCTCCTGAGTTTGGTGCTAAGTCTAATATTAAACAATCCTTTTTTAATAATTTAAGCTTGCTTTCATCTAATATCATGGCTGGTACAGTATTTATTATTATATCAAAATTTAAAAGTTCACTATTCATCTCTTTTGGATGTATTGGTTTGTATCCATATGCTTTAATCCATGCTAAGTCTACATTTTCTTTTGTCTCACAATTTACATTTGCTCCTAGCCCATCTAACATTTTTGCTAAAATTTTTCCAAGTTTTCCAAATCCTACTATTAACACATTACTTCCATGAACTGTCTTAGCTGTTTCTTCCATTATTATTTGTATTGCACCTTCTGCCGTAGAAATACTATTTAATACTACTAATTCTTCTCTATTTAATATATCTATTATTTCTACTTTTTCGTTTTGTGTTAACTGATACAATTCTTGTTTTATATTTCCTGCTATCAATTTTTTACCATTTAAAGTTTTTGCCAAATCTTCTAGTGTTACCCTTTTATCACTAAATGGTGTGTTTATATCTACATTATTGCTAGTTATTGGTATTGGACCTATAACTATATCTGAATTTTCTATTGTTTCTTCTAATGTCTCACACTTTTTTATTTTTTTGTTTTTGCTTATACTCTTTGATTTCTCCATTGCATATGAATTTATTTCAAAGTTTTCTTTTGCTAACATTTCTGCTAATTTTACTATTCTTAAGTCTCCACCTATTACTGCTATTTTCTTTATCACAATTTGCACTCCCCTTTGTCTTTTGTTCTAATATATTTTGTATTACAACTTTTATTCTAATTCTCTTTCGTTTTTTTGTTCCTTTAATCTATTTTTTATTGATTTTATTGCTTTTAAGTCATTTCTGTTTAAACTTCCAACTAATTCATATGTGTTTTCTAAATGCATCATTGTCTGTATCTCTTTTTTAGTTAGTGCCCTGTATTCATTTTGTTTCAGTTCTTTATTTGGCTTATTTATTTTAGTACTTATTATCATAAACATTTTTTCTTTTTTAGCTTTCTCATACATTTTATAGTTATCTTGAACTGCTATATTTAAGTATTGCAATGCTAAGTCTTTATTTCCTTTTAGCATTGATATATATGCTAAATAGTAATACGCATCTTGCTCTAATTCCTTATCTTCCAAACACTCTTCAAAATACTGTTTAGCTTCTTCCTCTTCATTATATAATAACAAAATTTGTCCTAAATCGTATTTGGCATGATACAATAATGTATTTAGCTGTGCTGCCTTTTCATAATATTCTTTTGCACTTTGAAAATCATTTAATCTTGTATAAATCATTCCTATATTATAATATAAATCATAATTATTAGGGTTATATTGTAAAGCATCTAAATATATGCTAAGTGCTTCTTTAAAATTTTCCTGTTCATATAAAATATCTCCTAAAAGTGACGTTGCTTCGTACATTTCTGGTTTCTTGCTTATTAGCTTTTTCAAATAAACCTTTGCTTCTTCTTGTCTCTCTAATTTATTCAATAGATTTGATACACTGTAATAAGCTTTGTAATCTTCTTTATTTATTTCTATAGCCCTATTATATTCATCTACTGAGATTTCTATTTTTCCTTGTCTTTCATATATTTCTGCAAGTTTTTTATGTACATAATAGCTATTTGGATACTTTTCTATTAAGTTTAATAAAGTTTGTATGGCTTTGTCCTCTTGAGCTCTTTGTTCATATATTTGTGCTAAAGTAATTGCTATTATTTCTGAAAGTGCTAATCCATTTTTCTCCAATATTATAATTACTATTGGTACCAATATTGATATAATATATGTTAATACTAATAGTAGTATTGGTAGATTTACTCTAAAAACAAGCCCTATAAATCCAATTGCTATTCCTAATGCTTGTACCGCAATTATATATATATAGTTTGAGTCATTTTTATATATCATTTTAAAAAATATCATAAAAAATAAGGTAAAAGCTATAACATTAAAAATTATTCTTTCTATTATCATTTTATCTTCCTCTTCTATTTTTAGCATTTTTTCTTATCTTTTGTATTATATCTTTTTCACTAAACTATTTTAAAACATTTTCTTTTAAATGTCTACAATTTTTACCATATTTATTAGAATAGTAACATATATTTTATAAGTGCGCTTAATATAAAAAGCAACTACACTTTTTAATACAGTATAATTGCTTTTTATATAATATTTTTTAAATTTTTTCTAATTGTTTTACACAATTTATTAAACCCTTCGCCATGCAGATATCCTATTGTCTCACTAGATAAATATCTGTTAGCAACAGCTATTCTATTCCACGTCTTTTCATTTGGATTTTTCTCATTACTTTTAATATATTCTATTAGTGCATACATACTTTCATTATAATAGCTCGCAACCGTCCCTTTAGCATATTTTTTTTCCACTTCAAAAGCTATTTGCATACTTTTTTTATAGGCCTCTTTCGAGTTTATTCCATATTTTTCAACAATATATTTTAATTCGTCCATTAATACATCCATCACCATTTTACCTTATACAACTCCGTTATTTCTACATCTAATGCTTTTGATAACCTGACCATAACAAATAGACTTGGACTTTTTATATTGTTTTCTATATCATTAATATGAGTGGATGAAACTCCACTTTTTTCCGACAATTTGCTTAAAGTCATATTTTTCTTTTGTCTGACTTGTTTTAATAAAATTTCTATATGCATTACTCCTCACCAAAGCTTATATAAATTTTATTTCATTTAAACACAGAACCTATCCGCTGTGGCGGAATTACTAAAAAAAATACTACTACTTTATAAATTTATTTAATTACTACTGTTGCATTCTATGCTATTTTTTACATTTTTTGGTACTTAGCTCTCCTTTTCTATAAAATTTAACTTGTAGTTTTAAATTTCTGCAAACTTACGTTTGTATTTTATAACAAATTTGTTTATTTGTAAATATTATTCGCAAGTGTTTTTTATATTATTCTTAATTTTAAGACTATAATTTATATATTTTATATCTTTGATAATAAAAAACGTGCATCATAAGTATATAATCTTTAAATTCAAAAAAATACTTGCAAATTAAGACCTCTCTCTTAATCTGCAAGTATTTACCCTTATTTAATTTTTTTGTTTGCTACATAAGATTTATATGTGGTAATTATTGTCATACATATTTTTACCAGCACAGCAACTATTGCTAATGCCACTATAATACGTACTACCAACTTTACAACATTGAAGGCTGCTCCAATTAATATTAATACAATACATATAATTGGAATTCCAACAAGAAGAGTTAATAAAGTCTTTTCCCGTTTCTTCATCGTAGCGTCCTCCTTTTAAGAATACTTCTATTTTAGTATTACTAGTATAACCTATTTTATGCTAATTGTAAATGGTTTACAGCCTTTTTTGAATAATTTTCACTTTTTTCATTACTTTTGTATCTTAGTTATAAGCGTTTTAAATCACTTATTTTCTTCTTCTCCATATAATTCATCATATTCAGCTTGAGCTTCTAATGCTTCTAAAAAAGCAATTTTTGCTTCTTGAGCTGCCATTAATGCTAACTCAATTGAATCTGCTGCATAATCTAAACTATTTTCAATATACTTTTCTAGTTTTGCTTTATCTTTTGCTTCTTTTCTTTCTTCTATTTCTTTTTTAGCCTCTTTCATGTCCATTTGAGCTTTCAATAATTGACTTGAAATTTTTCCTTTAGCTCTTTCTCCAGTTATTCTAAAATTCTCTTTTGTAGCTTCTAAATTACTTTTAGCATCACTTATTTTTTTATTTAATTCATCTTTAGCATACATCCCTGATATTATTGCTGTATCTGTTGTCTCTTTTACTTTGTTATTAAAACTTTTTAAACTTTCACTTATTTCATTTATTTTATCTTTTCTTTCTTTTGAATTCATATTAAAATACCTCTTTCCTTTTATATATTGTTTTATACATCCTATATTATTTTTATTTATAATTCCCTCCTTTGTTAAAATATAATCAATTATAAAAATAAATTTTTATAATTTGCAATAAACAAAAACAGACAAATGTATGGATTTTTTACATTTGTCTGTTTTTGTTTAAATTTTCAACTGCATTTTCGAAGTTTCCTTCTAATATTACATTTAATTTCTTTATCACTTCTTCCGGCTTTTCTTTCATTCCATTTGCTATCCAATCTTGCATAACGCCTACAAGTCCATATTTATAAAAATCTGCAATAAATTGTTTATCTTCATTGTTTAAATTTATATCTTTTGATTTTTCTTCTATAACATTTATAATCATTTTTCTTGTCTGTTCATATAAGAATCTCATTAAATATTTTTTTCTATTTGTTGTTGATTTATTCAAAATTATATCACATATCTTATAAAAAACAACATGTAAAATACTAACATTATGAGTTTTCGTACAATTATATTTTTACTAAAAAAAATCCATACCCTTTTTGATTAACTCATTGTAGGGTATGGATTATCCTTAAAATACTGGTTTGTATGCAGTTGGAACCGCTTTTGTAGTATACCTTTTGTGACCACATTTTTTACAAGTTTGACTCCAGCGCTCTTTTTCCTTCTCTCTATATCCTGTAGGCGCAGACCAAACATCAGACCCATGTTGTACCGTTTTAAATCCACATGGTACTTTCTCTATGTAAGGGTCATATTGCGCTTCTCCATATTCGTGGTCGCAAACTTCAATCTGCCGATTGATTGATGCTAACTCTCTTTCTAATTCATTTTTTCTTTCAGTCAAATTCATTATATTGTCCTCCTTAATATTATTTACTATTCGGAGAGAATATTGCCCTCCGAATTACTCGGAAGGCATTCCAAAACGCACCTTCTTACATAGAAGTATATCACAGCTTAACATAAAAGTCAAAAAAAAATATTTTTAAATGCCTTGAACAGCAAAATATGAAGCGCCACAAAAATTATTAGATAGAAAGGTTTACTAATTTTGGTTCACTTCACTTTGAAGTATTGGATATTTTAACAATATTACTCTGTATCATACAATTCTTTATGTATAATTACCTTGTAGCAAAATAAGTAAATGTTTTGGATGCAAACAAGCTGGCAATGTCAGATGGTAAAGCAATACTAAAGCCTGTATCTGTTATATTTATTTGTGTGCCTGTAATTGATGTTTGTTTGCCAATATAATTTCCATTGCCAAATCCGCTTATATATACTGCTTGTGATTTGTTCGTATCGCAATAAATAGTTAAAGCTAAAGATTCACTTTCACAACAAGTTATAACTAATATTTTTGGTTTAAAACCTAAATCAATTTTTTTTGCAGTCGTTGATAATTCATTGATAGTATCTGATTTAACATTTTCCGAATTACTATTTAATGTTTTCAATTTACTGTCTGTTCCATAGTATCCAGCATTTGGTATACTTAAATATGTGTAAGTATCATCATTTGTTGATGTTACCTCTTGTGTTTGTCC
>CAKPFO010000044.1 GCA_934153805.1 uncultured Clostridia bacterium
TGGAAATTAGAAAATCAAAATTTAGTTGATTGTCCACATTGCCATGAAAAAGTATTACAACATAGAGTATGTCCAAATTGTGGATACTATGATGGAAAAGAAGTAGTTGCAAAATCAGCAGAATAAAAACAAAAAGTAGCATAGCCAATAAGCTATGTTATTTTTTTTATGTAACAAAATTTTAAAATCACTTGTAAAATAATAATAGGTATGATATATATAAAGAAAAAAGGGGGATTTTTAAATGGAGGAGCAAAAGAACGACTCAACTGTAAATATGGCACAATATGATGAAGTACAAACAGCTAAAAAGGTAGAAAGAACAGATTCGTATTTTGACGGTAAAGTACTAGAATTATTAGGCTACAGAATTTTGGCATTTATAATAACTGTAGCAACATTTGGAATTGCTCATGCTTGGGCAGAAAAATTGCTAATTGCCTATACAGTGGAACACACAGTATACAATGGAAAAAGACTTAAATTTGAGGGGACAGGAGCATCATTATTTGTACAAAAATTCAAATGGATTTTCTTTACTATTATTACTTTAGGAATTTATGGATTTTGGGTTCCAATAAAAAAAGAACAATGGATAGTTTCAAATATTCATTTTGAAAAAGAGGAATTTGTTAAAGGAGATAGTTATTTTGACGGTGGAGTATTAGGAATAATTGGAGTAAACTTATTCTCTAACATATTAACATTTATCTCATTTGGATTATTATTTCCATTTGTAATTTGCTACAAACAAAGATGGTTTACAAAACATACTATTATAAACCGCAAAAAAATAGTGTTTACAGGAAAATCTTTAAGTTTAATAGGAAATTACCTATTATGGTGGTTTTTATGTATTATTACATTTGGAATTTTTGGACTATGGTTACCTATTAAAATAGAAAACTGGAAAGCTAAAAATACACACATAAAACTAAAAGATGAGGCTGAACCAAAAACATCAATGGCTCCAGCTATATTGGGGATAATATTAGCAATTATGTTAATTGTAGGAGTTGTAACTTTCACATACAAAAATGTAGACTTTGATAAGATTATGGATGATGGAATTGAGTTTGAAGAAATATTTAATAAAGAGAATAAAAGACCATCAAAAGGAAATGGACAAATTGCAACAATAAGTACACCAAACAGTAATACTAACTCAAATACAAACAATAATTAAAATTCCAATACTAACACAGTAACATATACAACTAAAGATTTTAAAAGATATACAACAGTAACATTAATTGATTATGTTGCAACTGAAGGATTAAAAGATGGCAGTGTTAAAAACATTAAATATTAAAGCAACATCAATAAAAAGTATAATAAAAGGGAATAGAGGTAAACAAAAGCAGATAATTGAAAATTATCTGCTTTTATGATATAAAATAGACGATAAAGAGAGGTAGGTATATGTATACATTAATTACAGGAACTACAAATAGAAATTATATAGATGTTGAGTGGCAAAAACAAAAAAATCTTGCAATGGTAAATATGATGGCTGTTATGCAATTATCATATATGTTTAAAAAGATGAAAGTAGATACTGCTAAAGAAGTTGCTGAAAAAAGTTATAAAGCGATGATGAAAAACATTTTCAAAAATAATTTTTTTTTCGACTTTTTATTTATAAAAACTTACACAAAAAAATTTTTTGTGCTATACTTAATAAGTTCGCTAAAAATAAAAAGGAGGAAATTATGAAAGAACTAGACTTAGGAAAAGAAAAAATCAGTAAACTTTTATTAGCTTTTGCAGTACCTTGTGTAATAAGTATGCTAATAAATTCAGTTTACAACATTGTTGATCAAATATTTATTGGAAAGGGTGTAGGAACACTAGGAAATGCAGCAACTAACGTTATATTTCCATTAGTAATAATTTTTAGTGCTTTAGCAGGTTTGATAGGTAATGGCGCAGCTGCTAATTTATCATTAAAATTAGGAGAAAATGATAAGAAATCAGCTGCCAAAAGTGTAGGACAAGCAATAAGCATGTCAGTAATTATATCTGTATTAGTAAGCATAATTGCTTATGTATTTTTACCTCAATTGGTATACATATTTGGATGTACAGATAGTGTATATAATTATGCTGTTGATTATGGAAAAATAATTATATTAGGTGCTCCATTTATGCTAATATATTCAGCACTTTCAAATATCATAAGGGCTGATGGTTCGCCCAAATATTCAATGGTAATGCTAGTAATAGGAGCAGTTATCAATATAATATTAGATCCAGTATTTATCTTTGGATTTGATATGGGTGTAAAGGGTGGAGCAATTGCTACAGTTATTGGACAAGCTGTATCATTTTTAATAGCTATTTTGTACATTGGAAAAATAAAATCTGTAAAATTAACTAAAAATGATTTTAAGTTAGATAAAAATGTATATAGAATATTATCATTAGGATTATCATCATTTATAACACAAGCAACTATTTTAATATTATTTGTATTTATGAACAATATAATGACTAAATTAGGAGCAAATACTAAATTTGGTGCAGATATTCCATTATCTGTATATGGAGTAATATCAAAAATAAATAGTTTATATATTTCAACAGTTTTAGGAATATCAATAGGAGCACAACCTATTATAGGATTTAACTATGGTGCTGGAAACGAGCTAAGAGTAAAAGAAACAATTAAAAAAGTATTGATAGTAAACTTTATTATAGGAATTATATTTAATATAATTTTTGTATTGTTCCCTAAACAAATAGCAGGTATATTTATATCAAGTAGTGATGAATCATATAGTTTGTTTATGGAATTTGCTACACTTATGTGCCATAGCTTTTTACTTGTAATGGCACTAAATGCTTTAGAAATGACAACAAGTATTGTAATCCAATCAGTAGGACATGTTTGGAAAGCAACTGCTGTAAGTTTTATAAGACAAATAATATTATTAATACCAATATCTTTAATACTAGCTTTTGTATTTAATAAAGGAATATATGGAGTTTTATATGCAGGATGTATAGCAGACGCTTTGTGCTTTGTAACAACTATATTTATACTTAAATCAGAATACAAAAAACTTGGAGTAAAAAATGAGAATATTGAAGAAGATAAAAAGCAGACTACATCATACAACGGCAAACACATTGTTATTACAATATCTAGAGAATATGGCTCAGGAGGTAGATTTGTTGGAAAACTAATTTCTGAAAAATTGGGTGTTCCATTCTATGACAAAGAACTAATATCACTATCTGCAAAAGAATCAGGACTCTCTGAACAATATATTGAAAAAATAGACCAAAAGAAAAAATCAGCTACATATATAAATAATAATGATGATAGATTATTTATTGCTGAAAAAGATGTAATAAACAATTTAGCCAAAACATCATGTGTTATAGTAGGAAGATGTGCAGATTACATATTAAAAGATAATGATGACACTATAAAAGTATTTTTATATAGTGATTCAAAATCAAAAGAGAAGAGAGCTATTAAGTATTATGGTTTAGATGAAAAAAATGCACTAAAAGAAGTTGAAAAAATAAACAAGGAGAGAGCAAAACATTACAAATTCTATACTGACAGAAATTGGAAAGATTTTAATAATTATGATTTTGCATTTAATGTTGATAAATGCGGTGTAGAAAAAACAGCAGATAATATTATAGAAATAATCAAATCTATTTAAGTGTAAGAATTTTTTGAAGGAGAATATATATGGATGAATTGTTATATCAAATGATATATAAAAGAAAGTCATTCCATTTATTTAGAAGTACAGGAAATGAAAAAATAACAGAAGAGGAATTAGAAGATATAAAACAAAAATATAAAGATTTTATACCTTTGGTAGACAACATAAAAACTGACATAAAGGTAATACCTGCAAATTTAGCAAACTGCAACAGAGGAGAAGAATATTGTATTTATCTATATAGTGAAGTGAAAGAGAATTATCTTCAGAATATAGGGTACATAGGAGAACAACTTGACTTATATTTAGCTTCTAGAAATATAGGTGCATTATGGTTTGGAATAGGAAAAGCACAAGAAACTTACTATAATAATTTGCAATTTGTCATAATGATAGCAATTAGGAAAGTACCAAAAGATAAGTTTAGACAAGATATGTTTAAGAGTAAGAGAAAGGCTATAGAAGAAATTTGGAAAAGTACAAATTATCAAGAAATTGCAGAGATAGTTAGGTTTGCTCCGAGCAGTTGTAACACACAGCCATGGATAGTTAAAGAAAATGGCAAACAATTGGAAGTATATAGATACAAGAAACCAGGAAAAAGAGGAATTATGCCAGTAAATAAAGTTATATATTATAATAGAATTGATATTGGAATATTCATGCTATTTCTTGATATAACATTAAAACATAATAACATTAGTTACAAAAAGGAAATATTAAATGATTGCCAAGAAAACAATGATGCAGAAGAAACATTAGTAGCAGTTTATAAGTTGTAAAACATGGAGGCGTAAAAATGAGGTATAAGAGAATAAAAAAGGTTTTAATATTTTGGTGCCTATTTATAGGATTAGGAGCAGTTTGGGGAAGCGCATGTATGTTAATTGATCCTACAGGAAAATTACTTCAAATGGATGCAATGCTACCATACTTTCAGGTCTTACCTTTTAGTGATGTACTATTTCAAGATTATACATTTTCAGGGATAGCTTTACTAATTGTTAATGGAATATCAAACTTAATAGCAGCCTATTTGCTTATTAGAAATAAAAAAATGGGAATTATATTAGGAACTATATTTGGATTTACCTTAATGCTTTGGATTATAATTCAGTTCATTATTTTTCCAATGAATATAATGTCAACTAGCTACTTTATATTTGGCTTGATGCAATTGATAGCAGGATATATTACATATGTATTTTATACACAAGAAAATTTTAAATTAAAATTGAATGACTATAAGAATGTGGGAAAAAATAAAGAAACAGTTGTAGTTTACTTTTCAAGAATGGGGTATACTAAAAAAATAGCATATGAAGAAGCGGATAAATTAGGAGCGGAAATAATAGAATTAAAAGCAAAAGAAAAAACAGAAAATACGTCAGGGTTCTGGTGGTGTGGAAGATATGGAATGCATAAATGGGGTATGCCAATAGAAGATGTAAATATAGATTTAAAATCATATAATAAAGTTATAATAGTATCTCCTATCTGGGTGTTTAATATTTCTGCACCAATTAGAGAATTTTGCTATAAATATTCAAAAGACATAAATAATGTTGAATACATAATAACTCATTTTATGAATACAAATTTTGAAAATGCAGCAGATGAACTTGACAAAATATTAAATAAGAAAAGGAAAAAATTTACATCGGTTTGTATTAGATTTGGAAAAGTAAAAAAGTATAAGATATTACAGTAATAAAGGTATTATAAAAAATACCTTTATTATTTTTTTTTATATTTCTTGCAAATTACAATATGTTATGATATGCTTATAAAAAAATAAATTAGTACTCATAAAAACAAAAAACATAAATAATAATTTAAGTAAAAAGAAAGAGAGGAATTTATTATGGGATTTATTAAAGCATTTACAGGAGCATTAGGAGGAACATTTGCAGATCAATGGAAGGACTTTATAGTACCAAGAAGCAATGTACCAGCAACAGCTGCAATTTTTGGAGCAGAAAGAAAAGGAACAGATAATGGAAGAGGAGAAAACACAAAAGGCTCAGAAAACATAATAACAAATGGAAGCAAAATAGTAGTTCCAGAAGGAACAGCATTAATTACAATGCAAGATGGAGCAATAACTGGCTGTATAACAGAACCAGGAGGATTTATATATTCTTCAGATGACCAAAATTCACAATCATTTTTAGCAGGAAATGGAATTATTTCATCAACATTAAAAACATCATGGGAAAGATTTAAATTTGGTGGAATACCTGGTGGAGAACAAATGGTTATATATGTAAACCTAAAAGAAATACCAGGAAATAAATTTGGAACACAATCAGAAATTTATTGGGATGATGCATTTTTAGGAACACAAGTTGGAGCAATTACAAGAGGAACATATACAATGAAAATTGTAGATCCAATACTATTTGTAAAAAACTTTGTACCAATGGAATATTTAAGACCAGGAGCAGAAATATTTGATTTTGCAGATATGGATAATGCAGCAGGTGAACAACTATTTAATGAAGTAGTAGGAAGTTTATCAGCAGCGTTTTCAAATTATACAAATGATCCAAGCAAAGGAAATCGTATAGCAAAAATACAAGGAGATCAAATAGGATTTGCTCAAAGCCTATCACAAGCAGTAGAAGATGCTTATACATGGAAAACAGGAAGAGGACTAGAAATAGTAAAAGTTGCTATAACAGCTATTGAATATGATGAAGATACTAAAAAATTACTTAGTGATGTTAAAAAAGCTGATGCATTATCTGGAGCAAGAGGAAATTCATTTATGCAACAATCTGTAGCAAGAGGATTCCAAGCAGCAGGAGAAAAGGCTGGGGGTTCAGGAATGGCATTTATGGGAATGGGAATAAATGCAGCAGGTGGAACAATGGGAGCTTTTCAACAACCAGTTAATCAACCACAACAACCAGCTGCACCACAAGAAGACCCTTATGAAAAACTAGCTAAATTAAAAAAATTAGCAGATGATGGAGTAATTTCTCAAGAAGAATTTGCCGAAGCAAAGAAAAAAATCTTGGGGGTTTAATATATGAATGAAGAAGAAAATATAAAAGTGCAAGAAGATGGAACCACTGTTATTAAAACTGACATTGATGCGAAAGATGGGCAAAATAAGTGCCCTAAATGTGGTGCAACAGACATTTCTTTAAATACTAAAAACGGAAAATTAAGATGTAATTTTTGTAGACATGAATTTGAACCAGAAAAACTAGATTCAATGGAAAAGGACCTTAGCAAACTTGAGGGGCAGGTTGTTGGTTCAGGTGCAACAAACATAATTGCTGATACAAACGATATGGTAACATTTAAATGTAGTAGCTGTGGAGCAGAGGTTGTTGTTGACACAGCTCAAGCTACACAAGCAAGGTGCCATTGGTGCAGAAATACACTATCAGTTAATCAACAAATTCCAAATGGAGCAGTACCAGATACTGTACTACCATTTAGTGTACCTAAAAAAGAAGCAAAAGAATCAATAGAAAAATTTGTTGGAAAAAGAAAGTTCTTTGCACACCCACAATTTAGAAAAGAATTTACTACAGATAATATTATGGGTGTATACTTACCATATATGATAGTAGATGCAAATACTCATGCAAATTTAAGAGGTCAGGGTGAAGTTGAAACTAGAAGATGGACAGAAAAACAAGGGGACTCTTATGAAACATATTATGATGCAGATTTGTATAATGTTGAAAGAGAATTTGACTTAACTATTGAAGGACTAACAGTTGAATCTAGTAAAGATAAATTAGATAAGAGTGGTAAGGACAAAACAAATAACATAATAAATTCAATTATGCCATTTGATACAGAAAATTGTGTAAAATGGGATGCAAACTATATAAAAGGTTATACCTCAGAAAAAAGAGATACAAATGTTGAAGAATTAAGAGATTTAGTAGAAGTACAATCAAAAGATATTGCTAGATTTGCTGCAAATGATACTTTAACCAAATATGACAGAGGAGTTAGATGGGACTCTGAAGATTTAGAAATAAAAGGACAACAATGGAAATCAGCATATTTACCAGTATGGTTATACAGCTATCAACAGAAGAAAGAAGGCAAAAGTTTACTTCACTATGTTGCGGTAAATGCAAGGACAAAAGAAACTATGGGAAGTGTGCCAATACATAAACCAAAACTTTTCCTTATATCTTTATTAGTAGAATTTCTAGGACTAATAGCATTGTTATTTACTAAAACAGATGACAATAGTTGGCCATGGCTATTCTTACTAAGTGGATTTATATATTATTGGGTAATTTATTCAAAATATAGAAATACAGGAGCAAGACATAACCACGAAACAGAAACAAAAAGTAATATGTCAAACTTGAGAAAAGTTGATACATTTGTTAGAAAAAGAACAAGACTTGATAGCTCTACAATGGAAGGAGCAAACAACAAAAGCATTAAAGGCGGTTCAAAAGGAATTAGCTTTGATGATGTAAAAGATTTAATTAAATAAAAGAAAAATAATCTCCTTTGCTAAAATGCAGAGGAGATTATTTTGAATAAATAAAGTTACCAAATAGGCACGGAAAAATTGGTAACAAATGTAGAGAACAAAGTATTATATGATAGAATAAATATAGAAAATATATTTAAGAAAGAGGTAAGAAAATGAAAAAGACAAAAACACTATCAATACTATTTATACTTTGTTTATTAGTTAGCTTAGTATTTCCAATGATTGGAAGCAGGGTGTATGCAAGTACAAAAAATGAGGTAACACTAAACTTTGAAAGTGGAATTATTCATGATGGATATGTTGAATATAGCAAAATAGGAAAATTACAATTATTTAAAGGTGATGAATTAGTTTCTAATATATCAAATAATATGACAATTGATTTAAATGAAGCTGATTATAAATTTGTGATTGAAGAAATTGAAAATACTGGAAGTGTTGTAGGAACTTTATCAGTAAAACTAAATATTAATAATTGGTATTATCCTATAACAGGACTAATACTTAATTCTAAGGGTACATTTAAATTAGAATCAAGTAAATTTAGTGGAACATTAGATTTTAAACTTGTAAGAGTGGGTACAGTTGTTAATACAAATGTTGAAAATGTTTATAATGATATATCATCAAAAGGTGTAATAGATTTGACTAATGGTCAAGAATATGTAATAAATTTTTCTAAAACTGATGAATTAACAGAAGGATTAAAATCATTTGCAGATTTAGATAAAACACTATATTACAAAAGAAACAATAAAGGCCTATTAGCAACAGACAATGAAAGTGAAGCTGTTATAAAGATTGTTGGAAATAGATCAGAAAATAAAGCAATATTAACTGCAGTAAATGTTGAAACTAAAAAAAGCGAAACTTTTAAAGGATTCCATACTCGATATACAGGTTCTGCATTGAAGTATGAGGGCACTGATAATGGCATTATAAATGAAACAAGACTTGATTATTATACAAGATGTACTTACGAATTTGATTTCCAATATGTAAAAGAAGAAGTTAGTCCTAAAGAATATGAGTTTACTGAAGGAGCAAACCAAGTATATACAATAGGTGAGTCAAAAGACGCAACATTTAGAGTAGATGCAGACTATAACTTATTTGCAAATGGCGGAAAAGTGTATATAGATAACAAGTTAGTTGATGGTAAAAATTATACTTCAAAAAGTGGAAGTACAATAATCACATTCCAACAAGATTATTTAAACGCATTGTCAGTTGGAGAACATACTTTAAAAGTAGCATTTACAAACAATGGAGAGGCTACAACTAAATTTAGTATTACTAAAAAGGCAGAAACACCAACTAAAAATGAAGAAAAGCCAACTCAAACTGAGCAAAAAGATGAAACGCCTAAAACAGGAGTAGCATCAAAATCAGAAAATATTATATTTATATCAATATTACTAATATCAACAGTAGCTTTAATAACAATAGCTATAAGAAAAAATAAATAATTACAAAAACAGACTCCTTTTCATAACAAATACAAAGTTATGAAAGGAGTTTATTTTTATGTATTGTAATAAATAAAAACGTAAAAAGAGGTACATACACTCCAGATTTTAAAGCAAACGCCAAAACATTTTAGCAGTAAATTTATTATCAACCTTTATTTTTTCATTAAATAATGTTGACTATAAATTTTAACAATTATAAAATAATGGTAATAGTTATAGAAAGAAGGATTTTGTATGAATAAAGAAATTGAATTAAAATTTGGAATAGAAAATATGCCTAATTTTGACGAATATGAAAATATTAAAGTATATGAAATTGTACAAGACTATTTGTATAAAGATGAGTTTTCTTCAATAAGGAAAAGAAAGCTATTAGATTTACAGCAAGAAGAATGTAAATATATTTATACAGTAAAGACTAAAGGCGATATAAAAAATAATAATTCTGTATATGAGATAGAAACGACGATTTCAAAAGAAGAATATGACTGCATTCAAAGTAAAAATAATATTGTAAAAAAATATAGAGTATGTATTCCTATTACTGATAAATTGATTGCAGAGATAGATATATATTATGGAAACTTAGAGGGACTAATCACGGTAGAAGTTGAATTTAAAAACGAAAAAGATTTAAGCGTTTTTAAAAAGCCAATATGGTTTGGAGATGAACTTAATAAAAAAGTTTTCTCTAATGCAAATTTATCCAATATGTCTAGAGATGAATTTGTAAACATCATGGGAGTGGATAATATTAACAAAAATATGGTATTAAAAAATAAAATTGAAAAACGCTTACTTTATATAAAAAGCGTATAATTAATAGTAAGTTGTCGCTGACCTTAATTAGCAAATAGTTCACTATTTTTGATGTAATATACAAAATTTTTTTGGAAATTTTGTAACGAAATGAAATTTCATACGTCATATATGCAAAGGAGGATAAAAGTTATGCAGGATATGGAAAAAATATACGAAGAATATTTTGAAACAGTAAACAAATACTTATTCTGTTTAACTCATAATAATGATATTTCTGAAGAACTTACCCAAGAAACTTTTTATAAAGCAGTAAAGAAAATTGATACATATAAGGGCGAATGTAAGATGTCAGTATGGTTATGTCAAATCGCTAAAAACCTTTGGTATGACCAATGTAGAAAGAATAAAAAGTTTGTAGATACAAAAGAAGTAGATTTATTAAATGTACAAGCATTAAATACATTAGAAGAACAAGTTATTTCAAATGATGAAAAAATTTCATTATATAAAAAAATGCAGTATTTAGATGAGAAAACAAGAGAAGTAATGTATTTAAGGATAACAGGAGAACTTAGTTTTAAAGAAATAGGAATTATTTTGAATAAAACAGAAAACTGGGCTAGAGTAACATTTTATCGAGGAAAAAATCAATTAAAGGAGGTTGATTGATATGAAAGAGAAAAGAGATTGTAAGATTGTCCAAGATTTATTACCAAATTACATTGAAAATTTAACAAATGAAGAAACCAATCGTTTTATTGAGGAACATTTAAAAGAGTGTCCTGAATGTCAAAAAGTATTAGAAAATATGCAAAAAGAAATTAAAGTAAGTACTACAAAAAGAGATGACAGAGAGGTAAAATATATTAAAAAATATAATAAGAAATTAAAAATTTTAAAATATGCATTATTAATTATAATATTAATATATGTAATAGCTGTAGGAAGAAGAACAATTATAATGTCTTCGCTTTCTGGAAAGGCAACTGAAAACCAAATAAACGATAATTATTATGTGAGATTATATTCATATCAAGGAGATACTTTAACTATAACAGAAAGTTATAATAAAGGAGAAGATTACTTGACTACACTTACTAAAGTTGTTAATGGAAGTAATATTCAAAAAATAACTTATTATAGAAAAGGCGCAGAACAACTATTTATGACAGAATCAGAGGGAAAAAAATATGTACTAAATGCAGAAACAATGATAGGTGGACATATATTGCCTGTAACTTATGTAGCAGATGGAATATTAGCAAATCTCAAATATGCCTTAATAACAGGAATTGATTCTACTTATTGTAATGGAAAAGAGTGTTATGTTATTAAAGAAAATAGTTATGAAAGGTATATAGATAAAGAAACAGGATTGGCAGTTAGAAATATAGAAAAATCAAATAAAGAAATAACAAGAAAAAATGATGCAGTAGTTGATTATGAATATAAATTTAATATTGTAAAAGATAGCGATATTGTAAAACCAGATACAACAGGTTATATAGTAAATGAATAATAGCTAAAGAAGAATAGAAATAAAAATCTATTCTTCTTTTAATTACAAAAAAAGGAGAAAATGTAAGTGAAAGAATTATTTATCAAAGAAGTAACTACTAAAATGGCAGACTTCTTAGATGATAACCAAAGAATAAGATTAAGAGAAATACTTACAGAAATATGTTTAAATTATCAAATTGAAATAATAGAACAAACTAAAAGGCAAGAAACTCAAAAGAATAATACAGATATTTTAGATAGATTTATAGCATCTAAGAAAATTGAAGGGTGCTCAACAAGAACTTTAAATTACTACAGAGATAATATAAATAAAATGCTTGATACTGTAAATCTTCCAATAAATGAAATTACTACTGAAATATTAAGAAAATATTTATCAGATTATAAAAGTAATTCAAATGCAGGTATGGTAACAATATACAATATAAGAAGAACATTATCAAGTTTCTTTGCTTGGTTGGAAAACGAAGATTATATTGTAAAAAGTCCAGTTAGAAGGATTCATAAAGTAAAAACAACTAGAAGAGTTAAAGAAACACTAACAGATGAAAATCTAGAAAAATTGAGAGATACTTGCTCAAATGTAAGAGATTTAGCAATATTAGAACTATTAATTTCAACAGGTATGCGAGTATGAGAAATTACAAGATTAAATATATCAGATATGAATTTTCAAGAAAGAAGCTGTATCGTTTTGGGTAAAGGAAACAGTGAAAGA
>CAKPFO010000045.1 GCA_934153805.1 uncultured Clostridia bacterium
TTAAGAAAAATATATCCTACAAGAAATATTTTATCAATGCGTGAAACAGAAACAGTATCTGGACAAGAGTGTTTGGACGTTCAAAAGAAAACTGACGGTTCTGTTAACATCATAGGTGAGGTTGCAACTGACCCCGTAGCATCTTGGATGATTCAATCAGCACAGGTTGCATCTAAATTTACATTATTTACTCACCATGCTAAAACATTCCCAGACTTAGTAACAGCACTACGTAACTCAATGTTAAGAGCAGGAGTATTTAAAGATGAAAGAACAGCAGAAGAGCAAGTTGTTTCAGTACTAAACTTTGACATACACTTAGTAAAAGACTTTAGAGGAAGAAGATACATAGAGCGTGTTACAGAATGTATACCAGTAGAACAAAAAAATGAATATACATTTGACCATAGAAAAGAAAAAACATTAGAAGGAAAAATAGACAAATTTATGGACAATGCAACACATTACTTTACAAAAACAACTAACAGAGAATTGTATAAATATGTAAATATTTTAGAGTATCATGATGGTACTTATGTATTAACAAATAAAATATCAGACAGAAATATCAGAGAAATGTTAAACAATATGGATGATACTGATGCAGAAGAATTTATAAAATTTGTAGAAAGAAATTGGGGAACAAAAGTAAAACGTTATATAGATGAAGAAGATGAAAAAACAAAAACAAAAAGAGTTAAAAAATAAAATTAATAGATTAGGAGGTGTTTAGGTAAAATGGATAATCAAATGCTAACATACTTGTTAATAGGAGTAGGAGTTTTATTTGCAGTAATTGTTATAGCGTATATAATATTACAAAAAAATAACAAAGAAAAAAGATATATAGCAAGTTTACAACAAGGAACCAAAGCATCAAATTTTTCAGCAGAAGTTATATATCAAAAATTATATGTATTTTACTTAAAAACACCTTTTATTAAACGCTATATTTTAAAATTAAGAAGAAGACTAGAAATAGTAAATATAGATGATGAATACTTAACAAGATTACAAGCATCTAAAATACTAACAAGAGCACTTTTAATAATAATACCAGTAACAATAGCAATTATAGTATTAACAAAGAACAACCTATTATTAATGTCAATATTATTAATATTTGAGGTATTCTTATTAGATACTGTTATAGATGGAATGGTAGACAAAATTGATAACAATTTATTAAAAGAGCAAATTAACTTTTTCTCAGAAATAAGACATACATATCATGAATTCAATATGGTAGAAGAGGCTATATACCAAACTGCACAAGAGGTAGATAGCCCTGAGATGGCAAGACAAGCCGAAAAAATATATGAAATATTAATATCAGATGATCCAGAGTCTGAATTAGAAAAATATTATGATGTTGCACCAAATAGCTATTTAAAGGAATTTGCAGGTGTATCATACCTAACTAAAGAATTTGGAGATAGAAAAGTTGATGGAGCATCATTATATTTAAAGAACTTAAATAATATAACTCAAGAAATGCAATTAGAGATATTAAAAAGAGACAAATTAGACTATGTATTTCAAAGTTTGTCTGTAATTGCAATAGTTCCTATGCTATGTTTAGAGCCAATAAAAAACTGGGCAATATCTCAATTTAGCTTTGTTGAAAGTTTTTACAATGGTAAAAATGGGGTATTAGTTCAAGTATTAATATTGATAGCAACTTTTGTATGTTATCTTTTAACAAGGAAATTAAAAGATAACGGCTCTACTAATATGAATACAAAAAATACAGAAAATCCATGGCAAGAGAAACTATATAGAATTAAACCAATAAAGAAATTTGTTGATTTATTCGTACCAAAAGAAGGAACAAAAGAGAGCAGAAAATTAAAACAAACAATGAAGGATGCTGCAAGCAAAGACAAGATAGAGTGGATATATATAAACAGAATAGTTTTATGCGTAGTAACATTTATTGTTTCAGTTTTCTTATTTGGACAATTACATAAAATAACAATAAATAATGTATATACAGACCCAACAACAACCTATGATATTATAGGTGATATGTCTGCAAAACAAAAAAGACAGGCTATGGAAGTTACAAAATCAGATAATGAATATATAGAATTTTTCAAAAATAAAAAAGATTTGGTTGCAAATGACATACAAAAAGCTATGCAAAAAGGAACTGTAAATAAAGACTATGTAGATAGCACAGATAAAGACAGAAAAACAGCTGCAGAAAGAATTGTAAACAAGATTGCAATAGTAAATAGTGAGTATTTGGAATGGACAGAAATTTTAGGTGCAATGGTACTTGCAATGATTGCATATGCAGCACCAATATTTATGTTAAAATTCCAAGTAAAAATGAGACAATTAGAGATGGAAGACGAGGTAATGCAATTCCAAACAATTATATTAATGCTTATGAGGATAGAAAGAGTAAATGTTGAAATTATCCTAGAATGGTTAGAAAGATATGCCAATATCTTTAAAGACCCATTAAGCAAATGTATAAATAACTATGAAAGTGGTGCATGGGAAGCATTAGAGGCAATGAAAGAAGATGTTACTTATCAACAATTTATACGTATAATAGAAAGTTTACAAGCCGCAGTTGAAAAAATTCCTATCCCAGATGCATTTGATGAGTTAGATACAGAAAGAGATTATTATCAAGCAAGAAGAAAAGAATCAAATGAAAGATTAATTTCTAGAAAAGGAATGATAGGTAGAACAATAGGATTTGCACCAATGGTATTACTATTTGTAGGATATTTGATTATACCATTAGTATTTATAGGTTTAACAAGTATGACTACATCATTTAGTAGCATGACAGTATAAAATAAAAAAGGAATGGAGAATAAATGGAAAATACGTCAAAAGCCTTATTGATGGCAGGTGGAGTATTAATAGCTCTATTAGTAGTTTCTTTATTAGTTTATTTTTATAGTGATTTAAAGGATTTACTGGGAATAAATGATAAAGTTGAAACAACAGAGCAAATAGAAGAATTTAATAAACAATATGATGCCTACTATAGAAATAACTTGTATGGAAGTGATATATTATCTATAGTTAATAAGGTTTATGACTATAATAAAAGGCAGGCAGATGACCAAGGGTATCAAAACTTAGAATTGCAAGTGACTTTTAAAAATAATTATACAGATTATGATAATAATTTGGTAATATCAAAAAAAACAGTGTATAATGCTGAAACTTTAAAACAAATAGTAGATGATATACAGGATAAAATAGATGCTTACACAAAACAAGTTGTTGTAAAAGGAAATACTATAGCGGCTCTTTCTGGATATAGAACAAATGAGTTAGAAGATTTTTTACAAAGAAATGAAATAACATCTAAAACAAAAATTGATCAAATAGAGAAGGATATAGCTAGATATACAAGACATAAATCAAATTTATCAAGTATAAAAGGTAAAACATTCAAAGCACAAAATTTTGAATATGATAAGAAAAATGGCAGAATTATAAAGATGATATTTGTACAAAGCTAAACGAAAGGAGATTTAGAATGGAAAACGCATCAAAAGCTTTAATAATTGCAGCAGGAGTATTGCTGGGAATAATGATTATTTCTGTTGGTGTAGTCCTTTTTAGGTCTTTTGGAAGTTCAGGAGCGGAAATAATGGGTTACATAGAAAGAGTGCAAGTAGCGGAATTTAATAATCAATTTTATAAGTATTATGGAAAAGTAACAAATTATAACGAAACAACAAAACAATATGAAGAGTCTACTATAAAAGTTACATCACACGATATTGTTTCAATTGCAAATTTAGCACAGAAAAATAATATACAATACGAGGTTCAAAATGAAACAGGAAAAAGCGATAACACAAATTATGTACAAGTAGATGTAGTAGGTTATTTAACTAAATTGGAAACTAAGACAGAAAAAGAGCTTTCAGATTTTTTGAAAAATAATATACAAACTGGAAATGAAACAAAATATTTTGCATGTAGCAATATACAAACTAGTTATAGAACTGGTAGAGTAATATATATAGAATTTAAGGATTACGATAAAGTAAAGTAGTAAATTACAAAAAATTCACAAAAAAGTAACAATTTACAATTGCGTAAAATATAGAATAATGTTATAATATAAAGGAACAAGGTATGAAAAAGACAATTTTTATTATATTAATAATATTTGTATGCATTATTGCATGTATAGTGTTTGCGTATAACAATTATAGAATACAAGCTTTACGAACAAGCAAATTAAATAAAGACTATGAAAATTTTACAAAAAATGATATACTAGGAACATCTTTAATTACTTTAATTAATAAAGCAATAGATAGTAACGAAAAAAATTCAGTAAGCAAAGATAGTTTAGGTAAATATATAGATAATGATAAAAATTCTATAAGAATAGAAGTAAAATTTTTAGAATCAGATAATGTATTTACAATGGAAGCTATAAACAAATTGGGCTCAGAAGAGTTTACTAAAAACTATGGAGCTATGAGTTTTAAATGTACTAAAAAAGAGTACCATGAAAAAACAAACAATATAAAATATTTATTGTTTGAACAAATTTAGTTATTAATTTTATAAAAATATAAATATTATTTGGACAAAAGTCCATTACAAGAGAAAAAGGAGGAAAAAGAAATGGAGAATGCATCAAAAGCATTAATTATAGCAGGAGCTATTTTATTATCAATTTTAATTATAGGATTAGGGATGGCAGTTTTTAATAATGCCAAAGAAGCTTTATCAGGAGCAAATTTAGACAAGGAAAAAATAGCTACAATAAATGCTCAATATGAAGCATATATAGGAGAAAATATAAAAGGTTCTCAAGTAAAAACATTATGCAATTTAGTAAGAGATAATAACTTAACAAAAGATGACAGCGAAACTTTTGAAATAAAAATAAATAATACATCAGATCCAACAGAAATAAATAAATTAAAGAACTCTATTGCTAATGGAAAAACATATAAAGTAGAAGCAACATACGGCTCAAATAAACTTATAGATTCAATATCTTTTGAAGAAAGTAAAGAAACTAAATAGATAAGGAATACATAAATTATGGAAAATGCTGTAGAAGCTTTAAAAATTGCATTTGCTGTTATGGTTTTTATAATAGCATTAACGGTTTCTATAGTTTCATTTAATAGTGTAAAAAGTACTGCAGATGCAATTTTATATATGAAAGATGAAGCTAACTATTATGATTACCAAGGTGAATTTGGCAAAGCTGCAGAAAATAGAATAGTAGGATTAGAAACTATAGTACCAACTTTATATAAATATTATAAAGAAAATTATACTGTAGTTTTTAAACAAGGTACATATGATTTTACCACAGGAGAAATTACAGACTGGGAGTACTTAACAGTTTATAAAACTGCATCTAATAAAGATTTATGGGGAAACAGAGGTGCAAAAGATAGCGACCTTAAGACTTCGTATGATAGGTTAATGGAAAGAAAGTATAATGTTACTAATCCAACTACTAATATTTTTTCATTTGACTTAGACGAAGAGACCCTAAGGCACGAACCTTGGACAGGTAGTTACGAAAGTACAAAAGGTAACTTAGACTGTTTCTTAAAAGGAAGTGCTTACTTAAATCCAAGTAATAATACTACATATATAGATTATTCAAAGGCACCACTACAAGCGGGAGGCTTTATTGGAAAATATAAAAACAAAAAGTTTTTAGAAACAATATCGGAATACTCGTATAGTGGAGGTCAAACAAATGACTCTCAAAATGAAAATAGTGTAACAAAGGATAAGAATAAAAGAATTATTACTTTTACTTATATAAAAAAAATAGTTAGAAAGGATTAGAAAGATGGGAGATAGTTTTATAACAATCATAGCAATATTTTTGGCAGCAATTTTAATGTTTGTTTTTCCATTAATGTCAATGTCAGAAAGAACAGATGACGTAGCTCAACTTGCTGTACAAACAGCTACAACAGATTTTGTTGATAATGTTAGAACAACAGGAAAATTAAGCTCAGATGACTATGATAAATTCTTACAAACGATAGCATCTACTGGAAATTCTTTTGATGTAGATATAGAAGTTCAAATATTAGATGAAAATCCAGGAGTAAAAACTACACAAGCAGAAATGACTAAAATAGGAGAAAATTCATTTTATCGATTATATACTAGTCAAGTAGAAGATAAATTAAATAATAATGGTAAAATTACATTAAAAGAAGGAGATATGGTTTCTGTAACTGTAAAAAATACAAACCAAACAATATCACAATTGTTAAAGAATTTCTTCTATCAATTATCAGGAAACGATACATATCAAATAACTGCCCAACATGCAGGAATAGTTAATGTAAATGGAAGTAAATAAAAATTATTTAGATGTTAGAAGTTAGACACAAGAGGTTGGAAATTTATATTTTCTAATTTCTAGTATTTAACTTCTAATATTTTTATTTTTTAAAAGTTAGAATTTTAAATAGTTCACACTATATAGAATTCTTAAGAAAGAGGAAAACAAATGAAGTTACAACATTTAGCAATTATATTTGTAATTATAATATTCCCTATATCATTAGTAGTTGGAGAATATATAGGTTCGCAAATAGATACAATCTATTTACAAACACAATATAATACAAGGTTGCAAAATGCAACATATGATGCAATAACAGCATTTCAACTAAATACAACAAACAATAAATATTCTTCAATAAGTGATTCTAAAATAAGGGATATAGAAGCATCAATAAACTCTTTTTATAACTCATTGGGAACATCGATGGGGGCTAGTGGTTATGATGCAGACACTTTAAAATCATATATACCAGCAATGGTGTATACGATGTATGATGGATATTATATATATGGAAAATATTATAATTATAATATAAGTGATTATCAATATGGACTAAAACCATATATATACTATTCATGTAGATATGAAAATGATAGAAATAATTTTATTGTAAATTATACACTAGACAATAGTATTACTGTATATGGAAATATCAATGGAGAATATGTTACAAAGTCTGGATATTTAATAAATCCAAGTTTAGTATCATATAATCAAAACGATTTTATAACAGATGTATATGGAAACAAGTATCCTATAAGAGTTACATATGATGGATTAACAATAGAAAGAGAAATTTTAACACAACAAATAATAACAGTAGATGAAAATAAAAATGCAACAGATCCAACAGTGTATGAATATACCTATTATAACAATCAAAAAATATATAAAGATGGAGATAGATATTTCTTATATAAGAACAATCAAAAAGAATATTTAACAGATAAAGGAAAAGTTCTACAAAAGGGTGAAGTAACACAGTTGATGTATGCTAACTTAATGACTTCAAATGGACATTTATATAGCAATAGTGCTGTAGAATATTATGTTGAAGCATATGAATTTAGTAGTTGGATAATAGAAAATATAGGAAAAATAACTCAAGAAAATGCTGTAGATTCAGAGGGTAATAGAATCACGGATTTTACAACAAATACAGGTAATAAACCAATATTTAATTTTAGTGCAGAAAACAACCCATTAACAGATGGCTCAGTATTTAACGAAAATAGAATAAGTGTAATAAGAAAAAGCATAGAAACAAACCTTTCATCAGCAATAGCAAATTACAATGAAGGTTCTGGAGGAACATATAAATTTGAAATGCCAATCTTTACAGAAGATGATTGGGATAAAGTATTAAACAATATTTCAATATCAGTATTTATGCAAGGATTGCCAATAAAATCTAAATATTTTAATAGTTATTGTATAATAACAAATGACAAAAATAAAGAGGTTGTAAATGAAGACTCAATATACATATTAACACAGCATGATGGTGTTACAGAAGCACATTTGCCAACATGTACAGATATGATAGATAATAATTATACTGTGATTGGAGCGTATAAGGTAATAGATTTTCTATCACAAACTGTAACAATATCAACTGATAATGAAGTTTATTATTTCCCTCATGTAGATACAAAGTGTTATAATTGTATTGTAAATGTTTCTCAAACTTATGATATAGACGATTTAATAAAAGGCAAATTAAAAAAATATAATTTACAAAAAAATGAATATGAAGAAGTAGATAAAAATATTTCAAGTGTAAGAAAGATGTATTTAACAGCTTTAGGAAGAGAACGTTATGATTTGTATAAAACTAATGGATATTTTTAATTATTAGAATTTGTTATTTATATAGAATCTGACATTATAATATATTTTTTGTCTCCTCGTTCGAGCTAAATTATCTAAAAATTCTAATATAAATTTGACGGGACCCTTTCAATAAATGAACATTCCCCGTAAAATTTATATAAGAATTTCTACGATAATTTCCTCTCAATACGTCGACTGCAAAATATATTATAATGTCAGATTCTATATAAATGTAATTACAATGTGGTTAGTAAATAAAAAAATGGTTAAAATAATAATAAAAATAAAAAGGAATGATAACAGTGAAAAAACTTTTTAAAATATTATTTATTTTAACCATTTTTTTTGTCATATATGTATATGTACTAAATATAACAATGATGCCTAAAAGTATAACTTTGCTTCAAGGAGAAAAGCTAGAGTTAGCTACATTATGGGGATTAAAGTTAAAGCAAAATTCAAAAAGTAGTACAAATGTAGAAAGTTATGACCAAGAAAAAACATTAGAAACATCTGGGGGGATTGGGGACGAAACACAGGTAGCAGGAAGAATAGACTTAAGTTTAAATTTGTTTAATGCAATAGATTTAACAAATATAACAGTAAATGTAATACCAAAAACAAAAGTAGTCCCACTAGGAAATGCTATAGGGTTAAAATTATATACAGAAGGAGTATTAATAGTAGGCCTTTCAGAAATAAATGGAGTAAAACCATATGAAAATACTGGAATAAAAGAAGGAGATAGAATAGTGTATATAAACAACAAAAAGATATCATCTACAGACGATTTAGTAGAAACCGTAAATAGTTCACAGGGAAAAGAAGTACAAGTAAAATATGTAAAAGAAGAAAATAGTGAAGAAAAGACAGTAGGTATGGTTCCAGTAAAAACAAATGATAATGAATTTAAGTTAGGTCTATGGGTAAGGGATGCTGCAGCAGGTGTTGCAACAGCAACGTTCTATGAACCAGATTCAGGGTATTTTGGTTCTCTAGGACACGGAATAACAGATGTAGACACAGGTGACTTAGTAACAATTGCAAATGGAGAATTAGTAAATTCCAATATAGTGTCAATAAAAAAAGGAGAAAAAGGAACACCAGGAGAAATAAGAGGGAGTATAGAAGGACAAAGTAAAATAGGAGATGTATATAAAAATACAGCCTTTGGCGTATTTGGAAAAATAACAAGCACAGCAAGATTACATGTAACAGAAGATGAAATGGAAGTATTATCTAGAAATAACATAAAAACAGGAAAAGCACAGATTATATGTGAGCTAGAAAAAGGAAATAAAAAATATTATAATATAGAAATAGAAAAAATTTACACAAACAACAATAAAGACAATAAAAGTATGTTAATAAAAGTTACAGATGATGAATTAATAGAAAAAACAGGAGGAATTATACAAGGAATGAGCGGTTCACCAATTATACAAAATGGAAAATTTGTTGGAGCAGTTACACATGTATTAGTAAATGACCCAACGACAGGATACGGAGTCTTTGCAGATATGATGTTAAAAGAGATAAAATAAGAAGTCAAAATAAAAACCCTATACTTATTAATAGAAGTTCTATAATAAATGTTAAAGTAGTTTTTATAACTACTAAAATAATTGTTATAGAGCTATTTTAATAAATATAGGGTATAAACAGTGTATTTAAATCTATTTTAAAATCATCGGTCCTATGTTAGTTACGCTTCCAGCACCTAAAGTAAGAACAATATCATCTTTTTGTACATTATCTTTTAAATAAGAAACAATGTCTTCAAATTTAGGAATATATAGAGCTTTTCTACCTAATTTTTGTAATCTGTCTACAATATCCTGAGAAGAAACATTGTAAGTATTAGTTTCTCTTGCAGCATAAATATCTGTAATTATAATGTTGTCAAAATAAGTTAATGCGTCTGCAAAAGCATCTAAATGATTTAAAGTTCTACTATAAGTATGAGGTTGGAAAACAACCCAAGAATGATTATAAGTTTTCTTCTTTAAAGCTACAGCAGTTGCTTTTATTTCAGTAGGATGGTGACCATAATCATCATAAATACTAGCACCATTATATGTACCAACATATTCAAATCTTCTATGAGCACCTGTATATTTTTTTAGAGCAGATTTCATATCAGATTTATCAATACCGTAAGAGTCGCATAATGCAATACATGCCAAGGCATTAGAAACGTTATGTGGTCCAGGGATAGATAGTTCAAATGATGCATAGAACTTATTATTATGATATACATCAAATGAAGGAAAACCATTTTTATTAAATGAAATATTTCTAGCAATAAAGTTTGCCTTATCATTATCTATAGCATAAGAAACTACTTTAGCATTAGTATATTTATGTAGCTCAGCACAGTATTTGTTATCAATATTTACTACAAGAAGACCGTCATCAGGTAGTAAACCAACGTATTTAACAAAAGCTCTGTTAATATTTTCTATGTTTTTAAAATAATCTAAGTGGTCATTATCAATATTTAAAATAATTTCAGCTTTAGGGTAAAACTTTAAAAAGCTTTCAACGTACTCGCAAGCCTCAATAATAAAATGCTCACTATTTCCAATTTTGTAATTTCCATTTATAGCTTTTAAAGTTGCTCCAACTTGAATAGATGGGTCCATACAAGCTTCTATAAAACACATAGAAACCATAGAAGTAGTTGTAGTCTTTCCATGAGTCCCAGATACACAAATAGTATCTTCAAAAGCTTTTGTTATTAAGCCTAAGAAATCAGCTCTTTCAATAGTAGGAATACCAAGACTTCTAGCTTTTACAAGTTCTGGGTCATCTTGTTTAATTGCAGCAGTATAAACAACAACGTCAGATTTTGCAACCATTCCAATATCATGACCAATAACAACATGAATACCATCTAAATTTAATTTTTTTGTAACATCAGATTCGTTAGCATCAGAACCTGTAACAGTAAATCCCCAAGTTTTTAGAATCTCTGCAATACCGCTCATGCTTACTCCACCAATACCAATCATATGTATATTTTTATATTTTTTTAGCTCTTCTAAATTTGCCAATTTAAGCACACTCCTTTAGGATAGTTATTGCATATAAAAACAAGTTTTATATACCTCAACAGATTATACAATTAATTAACTAAATTTTCAATACATTTTAACAAACTTATCATATATTCGTGTATATGTGTCAATAATGTGAAACAAACTTATCATATATTCGTTATTAAATAGTTATAAATTACAGTTTATAAAAAAGTTTTTTACTTTGGTAATATATTGTCTTTACATACCTTGTGTGTTACATTTGCAATATTAAAGATAACGTATGTAGATTAATCTAATCATATTCACAGTTATATTAATTATATTATGATTTAATAAAAATGTTACAACCAAAAAAGAAAAAAATATTTTTTCTAAAATTTGTAAAAAAGAGAAGGAAAAGAATTTTTTTTGGCGAATAATATAATTGTACATAAGAAAAGTGTACAAATATTAAAAACAGTGGAAAGAGGTGCTCAAATGCAAATAACAGATGTACGTTTAAGAAAAGTAAATTCAGAAAACAGAATGAAAGCTGTTGCTTCTGTAACATTCGATAACGAATTCGCAGTTCACGATATTAAAGTTATCGAAAGCCA
>CAKPFO010000046.1 GCA_934153805.1 uncultured Clostridia bacterium
TCTGGCATGCCAAATCTTTGTGATAAATATCTTAAAGAAGCAGCAAGTTCACCATCTGGTCCACCATATTGAGATATAATAAATTTAGCAAGTTTAGGATTTGGACATTTTATATTAATTGGGTATTGTAATACTTTATTATAAGTCCACATTAAAAATTCCCCCTTTCCCAAGGCCATGGTTCTTCAAGCCATCTCCATTTATTACATGGAAAATATATATTAAGAGGGCCATAAACCTTTTGATATTTATCTTTCAATTCACGAAGCTCTGTACAATATTCTCTATGAAGGCAAAGAGCTTTTTCATCATCTACATGAGTATCTAAATATTCTGCAAGCTCTACACAAGCAAAATCTAAGCAGCGAATTCGCTGAATCATCTCTTCACGAGTAGCTTCTTTCTCAGGACATGTTTCTTCTGCACCAATATTAGTAAATTCATAAGAGTACATAGGAATGCTTGAAACCATCATATTTTTTTCACAACAACAATTACAACCTGCATTATTTCCAGAAAAACCAGCAGACATTGTCATTGTATTTGGATAATCAGCATTTTCTACCATCATATTGCTGTTATTATTCATCATGCAACCATTGTTATTACAATTACAGTTGCAGTTACAATTTCTATTTTCGTTTTCTAACATTCGTTACACCCCTCTCCAATAGTATTCATTGCTTTTATAAAAGCATTTTCTTCTACAGATTGACATGGAACATATGGACTAACTAGTTCAGGGAAGATAGTTCCCATTTTTAGACCAACGCATGGAGTAAAAGTTTTATCCATATATTGAATAGGGACGTAACTTTGTGCTAGTACAGGATTTTGAGGGAAGACAGAATCTTCTTGTTCAAAACCACAATCACATGAATTGTCATTTTTTTTAGAATAGTAGTCAGCTGTAACGCCATAATTGTTACAAACAGATTCAATTATGTTACTGTCGTAATTTTTTTGCTGACAACATTTTCTATATCTACGATTATACATTTTTATTCCTCCTTATTTAATGATATAATATATAATATGGTAATTACAGGAAAATGTGAAAAAATGTCGAATGATGACACAATTATGTTAATAAAAAAATGGAATTTCTATGGACAATCTGGCATAAATATTGTATAATATATAGATACTATAAATTAAATAAGAAGGGAAGAGATTAAAATACGAGATACATTTTGTGAAAAATATAAAGTAAATAAAAATGCTATGCAAGTATCATATGAAAAGCAATTAGGATTAAAAGCCAACAAAGAATATGAAGATATGACAGACCAAGCAATTATAAATATCTTAAACTATTTTTCAAAAAAATATCCAGGTGTTATAATAGAGGTGCCGAAAGCAAGAGAAAAGTCACCTAAAAGTATATTAAGCAAAATAAAGAATTTACAAATAGAAAGATTATCTAAACTATATGCAATAGAAGGAATAAGCCAAGAAGAAAAACAAGAAATTTATAATTTGTTTAAAGAAAGAGTATATGAAAAAACAATGCCTAATCAAGAAGAGATATTATTATCTATGCAAAATATCATATACAAACCAATAGAAGAAATAAATATAGATGAAGATGTAAACAATATAATGGTTAAAAATCTAAGCACTAGTACAAAGACAGCATTATTAAGAATGTTGGTATCAAAAATAGAAAAAAGTAATTTGGCAAATAGAGCCGAATTGTTAGATATGCTAGATACTAAATATGGGAAAAAAGCAGCTCATATTTCAAAAGTACCAGAAGACGATATAATTAGATATTCAAGTATAGAAGATATACGAAATACTAAAAGAAGAATGAATGTCCTTCATGATGAACAATACTATTTAAGGTCAAAAGACTTAAGAGGAATGAAGATAATTATAATAGATTTTCCAGATAACTTTAAAACAGAAAATGAAACATTAAGAAAATTATTAGAAAAAAAGAGAGAAGCAACAACTAGCGAAAAAAGGACAATGTATAATAACAGATGTAGTATAGAACTTGGAAAAGAATTTATGAAAGACATATCTAACAACCAAGAATTATTACAACAATGGGGAATAAAAGTTCTACCATATTCTGTAAAATATAAAAAGAAAACCAATGGATATGAAGCAAATCATATGAAATTTGAGTTTTTAAAGAACCGTGATTATTCTTTCGAAATTCAAATAAAATCAGAGTATATAGAAGAATTATCAAATTCTAAAGGAAGTGCTGCACATCAAAATAGACCAGGAAAAGAAAGAATATTTCCAAGCATAGAGAATAAACAAAAATTTATACAAGGATTGGAATTTACATTACCAAAATATACTACATATGAGAAGACGAAAGCTGGCTATGTAAGACATAAGTGCAGTATGCAAGAAAATATGGTGTCATATTACCAAAGTCAAATTGGAATAGGCTCTAAAGAATATGAAAAAGCATTGCAAATAGTAAAAGAAAATGAAAAGGAAGCTAAAACTATATAGCTTCCTTTTAAATTTATGATAATTTTATAATAGTATATAATACTTTTTCATCTAAGCTCTTTATTGTTACAAAATGCTCATTACCAACTTTAGAATATAAACATTTTAATGTATCACCAAGTTTAGCACCGGTTTTATACATAATTTCTATGTAATTAAAGGTGCAATTATTGTAAACATCTATAGGAAGAGCCTCGTATGCAACGTCTAAATAATACAAATTATGCATATGATTATTTACATCAATATCGCTTCGCAAAACGGTATAATCACATGAATAACTATAAGATTCTGGTTGCTTCAATTTTTGAACTTCTAACTCATCAAAAACAGACTTTGCCTCAGGATTATATTTTTGCACCATATCATTTTCTATTTTAGTAATGCCACCATTTACATGTATCAATGCCCATTTTGAAGTTGCAATTGCTAAAAGTTTCCCACTAGAATCATACATTTCAAAATCTCTATAACTGTATACCTTTGTAGAATAACGAGACCAAGTCTTTATATGTATAGTGTCACCATAGTTTGCTCTTTCTATAACTTTCATTTTCCAATGCAATAAAATCCAAGACAATTGTGTTTCTTCTATATTTTTTAGGCCAAATCCTACGCTATCTGAATGTAGGCCTGCAATATCTTCAAAAAAGCCTAAAATTGCTTTATTTGTAATTTTGTTATTTTTATCAACATCACGCATTCTAATATAAAAATCACTTTCAAAAAATGCCATTGTTAAAACCTCCTCTTAAAACATAATGTATTTAGCATTATAGATTTATATCTATTTCTTTGCTATTGTAACACAAAAAATGAAATAATTGTACAAAAATTTGAAAAAATATGCTAAAATAAGTGTTGTATGTAAAAAAAGTAAGGAATGAGAATAAAATGTTAGAAAATTTAAAAGAATGTGAGGTATGCCCATATAAATGTAAGGCAAATAGAATAGAAGGAAAAAAAGGAAAATGTGGATGTGACGATAAAATAAGAATTGCATTAGTCTCATTACATAAATTTGAAGAACCATGCATAAGCGGAACAAATGGCTCTGGAACAGTATTCTTTTCTAATTGTAATTTAAATTGTAAATTTTGCCAAAACTATGAAATTAGTCAACAAGGAAAAGGCAAAGTAGTAACGATAGAAGAACTAGCTGGAATATTTATAAAACAGCAAGAAGCGGGTGCTCATAATATAAATTTAGTAACTCCAACAATGTATGCATATCATATTATAGAGGCTATAAAAATAGCAAGAAAAAATGGACTAAATATACCTATAATATATAATACAAATGGATATGAAAATGTACAAACATTGCAAGCATTAAATGGGTATATAGACGTGTATTTGCCAGATTTAAAATATTATTCAAATGAAATTGCAATAAAATATTCAAATGCACCACACTATTTTGAGATTGCAACTGCTGCAATATTAGAAATGGTAAAACAAGTAGGAACACCAGTATTTGACGAAAATGGTATGATAGTAAAAGGAGTAATGGTAAGACATTTAGTCCTTCCAAATCATTTGCAAAACACGAAAAACATATTAAAATGGGTAAAACAAAATCTACCAAAAGATATTTACATAGATGTGATGGCACAATATTTTCCTACTTATAAGGCTAAAGAAGATGAGCTGATAAATAGAAAATTAACAAAAAAGGAATATAAAGAAATTGAAAAATATTTTTATTTGTTAGACTTTGAAAATGGATATATGCAGGAATTAGGAGAACATGAAGAGGAATATGTACCAAAGTGGAATGTGTAAAGGACATTTGGGGACGGGTCACTTTTGTCCTTTACATAAAAACTACAAATGGATAGAATTTGTTATTTTGACTATTGAAAAGATTATATAAATATGATATACTACAAATATAATTTTTAGTAACTTTTAACAATATAATTATATTTAAAAGGAGAGAAGCATATGAAAACAAGAGTAATCGCGTCAACTAAAGTGGGGTATGAAATGCCTATAGAAGAGGCCATTCTTTTTTCTGGAAAGGAAGCTGGCATTTGTTATATGCCTCAAACTGTGGATGAACTTTTGGCTGAACCAGAAGAAAAAACTAAGAAGAGAGCAGATGGCAATATGAAGTCTGGCCATCATAGTGTTTTTGACCATCCAAGATACAATTTTGTGTTTGAGGAAATGCCTAAAATTATGGCAATGGTATTAAATAACGAGAAGGTATATTCTACGTCAGAAAAATCAGCTAGATATACTAAAATGAAGCCTTCAAAAGAGGAACAGCTTCTATATGAAAAATGGATAGGAATTTTTGAGTGTAGAATTCGCGAGAAATATCCATGCTTAACAGAGGTTCAAACAAATAAGTTAGCACGGGAAAATGCTCGGTATATGATTTCTGTATTTACGCCGGCAACGACTATGGGATATTCGGTTACCTTAGAACAGATGAGCTATGTCCTTCACATGATGGAAGATTTTGCGAATGAAGAGTTTACGGCTAATACACCGGAAATTGCTAGGTTTATCAAAAGGCTAAAACCGTGCTTTACGCAATTCGTAAAATTGAATAAAAAGTACAAGGTAGAGGGGATTAGTCCGGATGCGAAAAGTCGCAAGCTGTCATTGTTTTCTAATGTGGCAAGACCAGATGAGTGGGGAGAAAACTACTGCACAACTTACTGGGCATCTTTTGCTCAATTAGCCCAGGCACAAAGACATAGAACTCTAAATTATGAAATTAGTGTAAGTTCGTTGGAAGCACAAAAGTATTTTGTACCACCTATTATCAGAAATACATTACTTGAAGAAGATTGGCTGGTGGATATTAGCTCCCTGGCTGAATACTTCCCACAGGGAAAAATGGTGCTGGTTAACGAGAGAGGTACTGCTGAAAACTTTATACTTAAGTGTAAAGAGCGCTTATGTGGATGTGCACAGCTTGAAATTGCACTCCAAACAGAGGAAACTTTGTACAAGTATATAGAAGCAACAAAGGTTTCAAATCCACGAGTTTGCGAGTATTTAAAGCAGTATGCAGTAGGACCAAGATGCAAATTCCCAGATTATGTATGTCCAAAACCAAATTGCGTTCTTGGACCAGCAGATGCATTAAATCGATTGATTTAAAAACAGAAGATTAAAGTTGAAAAATAAATAAAAAGGAGAGCCTAAGATTTTCTAACAAATGTAATTTTTAAGAAAATCTTAGGCTTGTAATATTTATCTAGCACAGAGAGTTTTCTTACAAGAACATCGATGTTATATAAAAAGATAAAAAAGTAAACTTAATGCTTCTGTATTAGTATGTATAACGGAAATACTAAAAAACATGTCAAAGAGTTAAAAAAATATATATGTTGCAATTTGAATTAAGAAGGGATACACAAAAAATGAACTATTTTATAAAAATAAAAGGTACAGATATACCACTTTCAATTACAAATTATAAAACAGCTAAAAGCATAAAAATGTATTTTAAAGATGGAGTTTTAAAAATTACAAAATCACCATACACGCCTAAAATATATGTAGACAAGCTTTTACAACAAAATGAAGATAAAATTTATAGTGAATATAAAAAAATATTACAACAAAAAGAAGAAAAAGATAGAAGATGGGAAACTCGGAAAAAGTATTTTATATAAAGGAGAAAACTATACTATTAACAATGTAAAGCATGAAAAAGACGTAATAAGTATTAGAATAGATGAGAAAAATAAAATATTTAAAATATTTCTTCCAAGCCAAATGCAGAAAGAAGAGGAAGATTATTGGATACAAAAAACGATAAGAAAATTATTTAAAGATAACACGGAGGCAATTATAGCTACAAAACTGCCATACTGGAGTAATGTTACGAAAATAAAGTACAAGAGTGTTAAAGTAAGAGATGCAAAGACTAGATATGGTAGTTGTGCTACTAAGACGAAGGATTTACATTTTAGCAGTAGACTTGTAATGTTACCCAAATATGCTATTGATGCAGTAATAGTACATGAGTTATGCCATATAGTTCATCCAAATCATAGCAAGCAATTTTATGACTTGGTAAAGAAGTATATACCAAATTATGAAGAAATAGATAAATATTTGAAAAAGGAAGCTGGCAAAGAAATAGGATTTTAAAAAGTACTCTAAAAATAGAGAAGATGGGGAATAAAGGAATATCCAAAAAATAAAAAAACTTGAAATTTTATGTAAAATGTAATATAATTTTTATGTCGCATTTTTATTGAGTGTTAGTTAAAAAATTTTAATTAACACACTTATACTCATAATGTAACAGTTGTAATGTTTGATTCAGAAAGGAGAGCACATTATGCCAGTATTAGCAGATTTTTTACCAGTGCAAGAATTAAAAGAGAATGAGGTAGCAAAACAAGAAAAGTATTCTAATCAGTTAAAGGAGTTTCGGGAAGCTGTAGATTTAATGTCAAAGACATTTGGCGTTAATATATCTGCAAATTCTCAAATTGGAAAGCAGATTCTTGAGAAAGAGTCTTTTGTTTTTCAAAAATTTTGGAACGAAGTAGGATTTATTCCAAAGGATTTTGCTTCTTCGTGTCTTAAGACAAGGAAGAGATACAATTATTTAAGTGATTTATCACAGTATCCAGTTGTCAAGATATCGGAATTAAAGAAAATGGCAGATTCACTTAGTTTCGTAATTTTGCCGATGCCTTATATTGATATGGACAAAGTCATTAAAATGTATAGGGAAGAGAACGAGCTTTATGCAATCAAGATTAGTGATTCATATAATGAATTTGAACACGTAGTATCTAATTCCCAAGAGTATGCAGGCAAGCAGCAGCTTTATATGTTAGCACCTATTTCATTTTATGATCCATGGAAAGAAGTATCAAGTAAAGAACTTCTACCAAAATATTTCTCAGAAAAGTTGTATCATTTATCAACTACTTTAGGGATGATTATGCCAACACAAAGAAATCTCTATAAGATGATAAACACCAACCAGAAAAACTTAAAAAGTTTACACGAAACTATGCAGGAGAATTTTAAAGCTGTTGAAAAGTCCATCAATGAATGTCATAAACGAATTGATTGGATTGAAGATTTAACTAACAGTTTAGAAATCCGAGTTAGAAATAGCGAAGATAGAGCAAATAGAATGGAGTTACAGTTATACGATATGCACTTACAAGTTACACATCTTGAACATATGTTATATTGTCTCCTTGATCCTATCATTTTTTCTGTTGATGCAGGTACAGATATTTCGGATTCTAATTATGATGATAAAAATGCACGTATAGGGTTATGCTTTGGCACTGATATGCCAATTGACTTTTTTATTGAAAAGGGAATGACAACAATTAATGACAAGAGGTTAAAATCCGTTACACATGTTTTAAAAATCTAATATCTACTGGTAATAGAACGAAAGGGCATTGCTCTTTCGTTCTAACATTTTAATTTTTAATCAATGTGCGATTTTTAATACAACATTTATCTTAATTAGTAAATTAAATACAAAAATAGATGACAAATTTTTGCAACAAAAAAATCATCCATTTTCTGAATGATTTAAATGGAGCGATTACGGAGCAGGTATGCGAAAAATATAACTGCAAAGTAATGCTCTTTTTATATAATTCGATTTATTTAAATTTAATTTAACATAAATTTTATATCTTTTCAATAGAAAATATAAAATTATTGCATACACAAAATGTATCACCCTGTTAGGATGTTACATTTTGTGTATTGACAAGTATCACGGGAGTGGTCTTTTCAAAGACTTTTCAATGTGTTTCTGTCGGTCTTTTTCACAACCAGTAACATAACGCGTACCATCACAATACTGGATTTTTCTCCTTTCAGGATAATACATTACAGGACAATCCTTCTTTTTGCAGACGGCACATTTTAAGTTACTTCCTAAAACCCGTAAAAATGTGAATTTTGCCATGCCATTTTCCTCCTTAACAAATTTGTTTTCGAGTTATATTGCTATCCATAAGTATATCAATAGTATAAATACCATAGGTATACCCATACCGATTGCCAAAGGTAATGCTATTGTCCTTACTGCTCCAGAAACTTTTTTACCTTCTCGTAATTCTGTTTTACCTTTTTGTATATCTGTTTTTATAGCTTCTGAAATTGTCACATTAGACATCTGCATAAATTTATACAGATTATAAAAAACAGTGGTTACAAAAAAAGTCATCGAAATTGCCATAGAATACAAGGTAATTAACGAAAGTGGAATACTTAATATAACTAATATACCACTTATTAACAGTACCTTTTCCCGTAGCAGCAGTTTTTTCCATTTTTCCTTTAACATTTTAAGCCCTCCTTAAAATAATTATTTTATAATAAATGTCTATATATCAACCTGTAAAACAGGATCACAAAGGAAATTGACATAAGCATTTTATCATATTTTATTGATTCTATCAAGTTTTTAAGGAATATCCAAAAAATATTTTATGATTGCTTGTAAAAGTTATTTCATTTAATTGTTTTTAAATATTGAAAAAAGCATTACTATCATGCTATAATATAGCTACAAAAATGAGATATACAAGGAGTAGTAAGATGGATAAAAATAACGATGAAAATATACAAACAATTTATATAAATATGGATGATTCTGGACAATTAGCCCAAAACAATCCAAATGAATTACTTTTTGTTTATGGTGGCGTGTTTTTTCTTTCATTAACTGACCAAGAGAATTTTGCTAGACAATATAAAGCTTTAGTTAATACTATAAAGCCTAAATATTGTAGTGATTTTAAGAAAGATACATCTCTTAATGATGAGTATTGTGAAAAACATTCACATCAAAATTGCAAATATAATTGTCCTGAACTAAAATCAAATATGCTACATTCAAAAGATCGAAGAAGATTATTAAACTTTATTAAAAAATATGATACTACTGTTGCTGTAGTTTCAAATTTAAAATTAAAAGATTATATTTTTGACTGTAAAGCATCTAAAGGAAGATATAAAGATTATGTTATAAAAAGAGAAGTAAAGAAAATTATTGAAAATTTAATATCCCAAAATAGGATTGATAGTAGTAAGCCAGTTAAAATTATTCTTAATTTAGATGAACAATCAACATTATCAAATGGCTACTATGATTTAGCAAGCAGTATAAAAGAAGAACTACAATATGGTGTTATAAATTATAACTATGATATTAGTTTTCCACCAATTCTTTCTTCAGTGGAGGTAAAAATAAAATATAGAAATTCTTATTATAACTATCCTGTTCAAGCAGCTGATTTGTTAGTTGGTGAAGTAAGACATCGCTATTATAATTATTTACAAACTAAAGATTTCGAATGTTATAAAAATAAAACTAATTTTTTAAATACATCTATATATTTGCCATAAAAAAAGAACCATCTGCTGGCTCTTTTCCAGATGAGTAGGTGTATTTAAAATACACTTAATTTTTCAATCTAGCTCATCTGTACACCTAACAAAGGTTATCTCCTTCTGGTATAATAATTGTAACATCAAAAAAAATTTTTGTCAACAATTACTTTTATATTTTATGTTAAAATCATTAATTTATTCTAAAAAAGCTATAAATAATTAACAAATAGGGTTGCTTATATGCGATTAAATAAATATAAATCTACTTTATTTTGCTCTGTTGTTTCCATTTCCATAAGTTTAGCCATTGCAAACATTACAAGTTTATATTTTGCAAAATTTATTAAAGCAGTTCTATATTCTTCATCTACTTCTTTTAACATAGCATTAAATTTTTCATAGTTTTCTTTAGTGTTATATATAAGTCCTGACCATTTGCAATAGAAGTGTTTACATCATCTCTATCACAAATTAAATAGCAATGATATTTTTCAAGCGTACTAATTAAAACCTCTAAATCACGAACTGAACGAGTAACTCTATCTAGTTTATAAGCTACAATATAGTTAATCAAACCATTTTCATATCTTCAATCATTTGTTGGAATTGAGGTCTGTTTTTCATATCTTTTGCAGATATTCCTGCATCTTTATAAACTTTAAATACTTCAAATCCTTTATATTTGCATAATTGTCTTAATTTTTCTTCTTGTTCGCTTAAACTAAATCCTTCTCGTGCTTGATCTTCGGTACTTACTCTAATGTAAATACCTGCAATTTTCTTTTCTTCTGATGATTGATTCCATAACTCTGACATTTGAAACTTCCTTAAAAACATAACGGAATTAAAAGTTCCTAAAGCTCCTTGTGTCACTAAGAAACTTTAAATTTTGCATAACTTATCTCTACGTCGCTTTGCTTCCTAGAGCTAAGAGAAAAGTGCTAGAAAGCTTATAGCTAACTAACACTTAAAATTTATCTTATTATTTATTTATATTACTTGCTGATAAAAAGAAAACTTCTAGTATTAGTTGCCACTGATAAAATCTCTTAATCTTGAGAGTGGTACTTTATTTGCTAAATTACCGATATAGAAATACTCATGCTGATTAAAGAATAAATATAGCTTTTCTTTAATCATTACACTATGTGGTTCTACATAAGCAATATTAGTTTTTTCTACCATTCTTTATCTTTGTTTTACAATTACTAAAAGTGCAAGCCCATTCAATCTTAGAATGTAATTCTTTACTTATTGCTATTTTTTTACTGTACACAAAAAACTCATTTTTCAATACTTTGAGGCTGATTTTTACTTTTTTACCAATTAAGATAATTAAAAGCAAAAAAATTAAGCCGACTAAATCGACTTATATATTGTGAAATGATATTCACTTTGTTTTCTTCAAACTTACTCATATCAATAATTACAAGGAGTTTAAAGAAAACGCATTATATGGAGCAGGTAGAGGGAATCGAACCCTCGTCATCAGCTTGGAAGGCTGAGGTAATAGCCATTATACGACACCTGCAAATATGAAGTTCTAGAAAATATAATGTGGAGCAGGTAGAGGGAATCGAACCCTCGTCATCAGCTTGGAAGGCTGAGGTAATAGCCATTATACGACACCTGCGATATATATTTTGCTAGAACGATTTTTATTATAACTTTTTTTGAAATCATTGTCAATACTTTTTTGAAAAAATTAATAAATTTTATGATTCATTTATGATAATGTCTTAATAAATCATTTAGGAAAATGTCTTAATTTTAAAATTTATGATATAAGTA
>CAKPFO010000047.1 GCA_934153805.1 uncultured Clostridia bacterium
TGCTGATTTATAAAATACACTTCCTGTTATCTCTATTTTATTTTCTTTGCATACTTCTACTATATCTTTTATTTCTTATGCTGATTTTAAAAATACACCTCCTGTTATCTCTATTCCATTTTCTTTACATACCTTTGCTATATCTTTTATTTCTTTTGCTGACTTAAAAAATACACTTCCTGTTATCTCTATTTTATTTTCTTTGCATACTTCTACTATATCTTTTATTTCTTCTGCTGATTTTAAAAATACACCTCCTGTTATCTCTATTCCATTTTCTTTACATACTTTCACTATATCTTTTATTTCTTCTGCTGTTCTTCTAAATACACTTCCTGTTATCTCTATTCCATTTTCTTTACATACCTTTGCTATATCTTTTATTTCTTCTGCCGATTTTGAAAATACACTTCCTGTTATCTCTATTTTATTTTCTTTGCATACTTCTACTATATCTTTTATTTCTTTTGCTAACTTAAAAAATATATTTCCTGTTATCTCTATTTCATTTTCTTTACATACTTTCACTATATCTTTTATTTCTTCTGCTGATTTGTTAAATACACTTCCTGTTATCTCTATTTTATTTTCTTTGCATACTTCTACTATATCTTTTATTTCTTCTGCTGTTCTTTTAAATACATTTCCTGTTATCTCTATTCCATTTTCTTTACATACTTTCACTATATCTTTTATTTCTTCTGCTGTTCTTCTAAATACGCTTCCTGTTATCTCTATTCCATTTTCTTTACATACTTCTACTATATCTTCTATTTCTTTTGCTGATTTGTTAAATACACCTCCTGTTATCTCTATTCCATTTTCTTTACATACTTTCACTATATCTTTTATTTCTTCTATATTAAATCTCGAATATGCAGCTTGAATAATCTGTAATTTCGAAAAATCAGAAAAGGCTTTTTCTATGTTTTGAATTCTGTACATTGAAACACTTAATATGCTTGTGTTTTTATTAATATACTTCATTCCAAAATTGTCTCGTATGTAATTATATGTTTTTATTAGTTCTTTTGGCTCTGTTGATAATATGTGTAAACAAGTCTCAACATTAAACTTTTTAATATCACTCTTATTTAAAAATGCCCAATTTTCTTTTATTTTATCTATTTCACCATATAATATACTTGGGCATTTTTCAATATTTTTAGAATTAATATTAAGCTCGTCCTTAAGAAAATCTAAAATAGCTTTTATTTGTGTTATATCTCCATATATTAATATATTGTTATTATTATCGATTATTTTTTTATAGTCAATTCCATAATTATCACATATTTCCTTCAATTTTTCTTCAGCTATCATATTTTTCCTCCTAATATTTTTCAAGTATACCTACATTATTTTCAATTATTTCTATATAATCTTCTCCTAATTCTTCTTTCAATTTATACAGTTTTTCTTTAAATTTGTTTGGAAAATTCAAAAAGAAATCAGGTACTCTTTCAAAAAGCATTTCTACATCATCAAAACCTAATTTATCCATTATTTTAATATTTTGATTTATAATATCAGTATTCTCGTTTATAACTGATATTATCTCCTCTCCAAACACTTTCTTCATTCTTTCTTCGTCAATTTTTATATCCATCCAATTTCCCCTTTTCTTAATTTTTTGAATATGATTTACTAGTTTTATCTCTCTTAATTTGCTTACTATACCTATCTTCCTCACTAAAAATACACCCACAATATTTTTGCATATATAGTCCTAAATCATGTGCTTTTTGGTGGCCTTCCCAGAAACCTACTCTAAAATCTCTATATAAAAACTCTATTCCAAATTCTTTGCTTAACTCTTCCATGTAACTTTTTATAAAATTATGGTTTTGATAAATGCTATATAGCAGTGTTGTTGATACTGCATCATATCCATGCTCTTTTGCATACTCAAATGTTTTTCTTAATCGTACAGGATAGCAATAGTTTGTACACCTTTTAGTTAAGTCTTTTACCGCTTCTTTGCAAAAATTATCTAATCCATATTCTTCTTCAAATATAGCTTGTACATTTATACTCTCTGTGTAATCTTTTAGGCAATCTCTTCTTGCCTTATATTCTGTGTATGGATGTATGTTTGGATTGTACCAATATACTGTTGGCTCTATCCCCTCATTTCTTAATGAATCTATGCAATATACACTACAAGGTGCACAGCATGTATGTAATAACAGTTTCATTTTTATTTTTCCTCTCTATATTAGTCTATTTTTTTGTATATATTTCCATTATTTGATTTATAAATGATTTTATAATCTTCCGTTTTTATATATTTTTTCATGTTTTGATATGTATTTCTATTTTCAAAAGTCACTATATATTTATAGTTTTCCTCTTGCAAATTTTGAATAGCATATTGATTATCATCAAACAATATATTTTTGTAACCAGTTATTGATTGTATCCATCTTTCTTGTGTTGGGTCTGTAATAAACAAAATCTGTTTGTCATACTCTTTCCAATTATTTTGTATTACTTTTTCCATTTCATGATATAACGTTAATTCATCCTTGGTTATAAACTCCGCATTTTTTGCATTTATCATAGTGTTATTAAATGTAAATATTTCCATAGTTTTGCTTAAGCTATCATCTGCTTTTTGCAACACATATGTTCTTCCAGTATATACAGATACACTAAATATTATTAAATATATAGCAGTATATGTAAATACAACATACTGTCCATTTTTCTGCTGTAGTGCTTTTATCATTCCTTTTGTATTTAAAAGTATTATCATCATCCAGAATATAAAATAATTTTTATAAAAATAGTACTCTGAACATTTTCCAGTTTTCGTTCCTATAAATAAAATTATCATATATATAGTAAGGAATGCTAACATTAAATTTTCAAATGTAAGTTCTTTGTTTAGTATGCTTTTATAAATTGCATATATGGCAAATGGTACAAATAAAATAAAATTTGACCATAAATTTTTGTATAACCATCCTTCTAATGCTATTGCATTTCCTACATTTCCATATGAAGGTATAATTACATATTCTAGTCCTATAACTCCCGTCAACATAAGTGTTACAAGTATATATAAAAACAATTTCATTTTTTCTTTTTTGAATTTATATATATAGTATATAAATTCTGCTCCATATACAAATGGGCAAAATAGTGAATATGATAATATTAGTCCAAAGTTTAGTACAAACATAATAATTAGTTCATATTTTAACTCTAACTTTCCTATCTGCGAAACCATATATATTATAGTTTCAGTAAATAAAATTCCAATTACTAAATAGTGAAATCCTGATATCCATGCATTTAATGGGTATCCTAAAACATATATTATAGAAAATACTACTGCAATTATTTTGCTACTTGTTTTGCTTATATATTTTTCTATTAACAGATAGAACATTATTCCTGTTAATAAATACACAAATGCTTCAAATAAAATAAATATTTTATATAGCATAACTGTTCCTATATATGACTCCAATACTTTAAATAGTATTCCTGCATTTACATATCCCATAGGCATAAATGTTTCACAAACCGTATTGTTTTCTTTTGCTTTATTAGATAAGCTTGTGTTTTCACTAAATTCTCTTGCTGCTTTATAGTGCTCTCTTGCATCCATTGAAACATAACGAATTTTAGTTATATCTTCAAAGTTTATATGTACTATTACTGCAGTTATTACAATAAATAATATAGCTACTAAGACATTTGTTTTACTCATTGTATATTTTTGAATTTGTTTGTTTTTTATTATCTGTATTAATATAACTACACTAAATATTGCATTTATAAGACTTAAAGTAGTTAATGTAATTGGTATATTTATTAAATTTAAAATATATGCACATAATGTATTATACCCTAATATTAATGTAAGCATTATAGCTATAGTTTTTGTTATTTCTAGTTTTTTTTGCGTTTTTTTAATCAGTATTATTAATAAAAATAATATTACCAATGTTATTATATATACTATTGTCATTTGCTATTCTCCTACTCTTTGATATATTTTTCCTTTTTCGTCTTCATACACAATGTTGTAATCGTTTTCATCTATTTTACTTTGATATTTTTCATTTCCACTATTATTTACAGCTATTATATATACATAATTTTTGTTTTCTATTTTTTGTAATATATTTTTTTCTTTAAACATAATATCATTTTTATGCCCTGTGAGGCTATATATCCAATTTTCTTGTAATTTTCCTGTTAAGACTAATATCGGTTTTTCCTCATTATATTTCCATTCATTATTTATTATTTTTTCAAATTCTTTATATAAATTTTGTTCTTCATTAGTTACTTCTATTCCTATGTGTTGCATCATAGTAACGTTAAATGAATAAATCTCAAAAATATTCTTTATACTATCTTGTCGATTTTTTCTTTGCGCTACTTTTACCAAAAACATATTTAATAATAGTATAATTATATATAATAATACTATTGTACAACAAATTATTTTGTGTTCTTTGTCTTTATTTAGGGCTTCATTTATCCCTTTTATATTAGTAAATGCCATAATTGTCCATAAAGCATAAAACACTTTATATAGATAATATTCTGAACATAAATTGTTATTATATGCAATAAACTCAAATACAATAATTACAACAATTGTTATTATTGCTACAATATCAACTGTATATTGCTTGTTCTTTATACTTTTTACAACATAATATACAGTAAATGGTATAAAAAGTATAAAATTTGACCATATACTTTTATATATGTATCCCTCTAATTTAAGAGCTTCTATTCCATCTTGTTTTGGCAAAATCATATATGTAACTCCTGCTATTCCAACAAATAACATAGTAATAACTATTAATAATAACCACTTTTTTATTGACTTTTCCTTAACTAAAAACTTATATGCAAAATATATAAATTCAAAAACGAATGTAAATATTGCAAACAAACAATATGAAAACATTAAACCAAAATTAAAGAAAAACATTAAAGTCAATGCATATAAAAAACTATTTTCCTTTTCAAAGCAATTATCAATTACATATAATATTGCCGTCACAAACAGGATGCCTGTTGTAAGATAATGAAATCCTGTTATCCATGAATTTAACGGATAGCCTAGTAAATATGCTATAGCTAAAGCTCCAGTTATTACTTTTCCAGTATTGCTTTTAGCATATTTGGCGCCAAGAAAATACATTAATGTTCCTGCTAATACAAATATTATAGCCTCCAGTATTAAGTATATTTTATATAAATTAATCGTTCCTATAAAACATTTAAATATTTTAAATGCTATTCCATCATTTATGTATGTAGCAAACATAAAATCTTTTGTTAATGTACTATTATCACAAAATTCCCTTGCAGCTCTATAATGAATTATTGAGTCTCCTACAACATATTTTATATTAAACTTTGTTGTCCAATTTGTAATACATATTATAGCTGTAATTACTATAAATAAACTTACTACTAGTAAATTAGTCTTTTTAAATTCATATTTTTGAATTTCTTTATCTTTGTAAATTTTAATTATTAGAATTATAGAAATAATACTATTTACTATTGTTAATATATTTAATGTTGTTGAAATTTTAATTAAATTAAGCATATATACTATAAATGCATTATATGCATATAGTAAAATTATATTTATAACTACGCTCTTTACTATTTCCATTCTTTTTTCTGTCTTTTTTATTGCTAATATTATTATAAATAATATTAGCATTGATATTACATATGTTATTGCTTCTATCATTTGTTTGCCCCTTTTACTTTTCTATTAATCATTCATGTCTATTCCAAGGTGTTTATATGCTGCTGGAAGTGGTATTCTTCCTCTAGGTGTTCTTCCAATAAATCCTATTTGTAACAAATATGGTTCGTATACATCTTCTAGTGTGTCTATCTCTTCTCCTATCGTTGTTGCAATTGTTTCTATTCCTACTGGTCTTCCTCCATATGTTACAATCATTGTTCTTAAAATTTTTCTATCTATATCATCTAATCCTATATCATCTATTTCCAACCTATTTAATGCATGTTTTGTAAGTTCTAGATTAATTGCACCATCTCCTATTACAATTGCATAGTCTCTTACTCTTTTTAGTAATCTATTTGCAATTCTAGGTGTGCCTCTAGAGCGCTTTGCTATTTCTATACTTGATTCATCATCTATATTTACATTTAGTATATTACTTGACCTTTTTACTATAGTAGATAAATTTTCTATTGAATATAATTCTAATCTATCTACTATTCCAAATCTATCTCTTAAAGGTGTTGTAAGTGAGCCTGCTTTAGTTGTAGCTCCTATTAGCGTAAATTTAGGCAAATCTATTCTTATAGATTTAGCACTTGCACCAGTTCCTATTACTATATCCAAAACATAATCCTCTAATGCGGGATATAAAATTTCTTCTACACTCTTGCTTAGTCTATGTATTTCGTCTATAAAAAGAACATCATTTTCTGATAACGTAGTAAGCAAGGTTGCTAAATCTCCTGGCTTTTCTATCGCTGGACCAGATGTTATTTTTATATTAGATTTCATTTCATTTGCAATAATTCCTGCTAATGTTGTTTTTCCAAGACCTGGAGGTCCATATAGCAGAACATGGTCAAGAGGCTCGCCTCTTTTTTTTGCTGCCTCTATATATATTTTCATATTTTCCTTAACTTTGTCTTGTCCTATATATTCTTTTAAAAATTTAGGTCTTAGAGAATTTTCCATTCTTTCTTCTTGTTTATTTTCAAGTTCAGGACGAATTAGTTTGTTTTCCTCTTCCATCTTTAGTCAAATTCCTTTCTTGTACCTTTTGGATAAATTTGTATACTATTGCGTCTTTTATCATTTTGCAGTCGACGTATTGAAAGTAAATTATCGTAGTAATTCTTAGTTAAATTTTATGGGGAATGTTCACCTGTTGAAATGGTCCCATAAAATTTAGCTTAGAATTTCTAGATAATTTAGCTTGAACGAGGAGGCAAAAAATATATTATAAAGCTATATGCAAAATGCTCTCGTTATAACGCAGTAATACGAAGTTTTTCATTTGTTTTAATCGTTTGTTTCTCTAACACCATTATACTCATTAACAAAATACAATGGTCTATTTTTAGTTTCATTAAATATTCTTCCTAAATATTCTCCTACAATTCCAAATAACATTATTTGTATTCCTGCAAAGAATAATATTAGTAATATTATTGCTTGGAATGCTTGCATTACTACACCTGTAACTATGCATTTTACTATTACATATATAAAATACACAAATAACATTATAAATGTTGGTATTGCTAAATATGTTGATACTCTAAGTGGTGATGTTGTAAATGATGTAATACCATCTATTGCTAAATCTATTAATTTTTTATAATTCCATTTTGTTTTTCCTGCAATTCTAGGGTCTCTATCATATAAAACTTCCTTTTTGTTATATCCTATCCAGCTAAACATACTTTTTGAGCATCTTTGAGATTCTCTTAATTTTCTTAAAGCATTTACACATCTTCTATCTAATAGTCTAAAGTCACCTGTATCTTTTTGAATTTCTACCCTAGTTAGACTTTGTAATACTTTATAATACATCTTTGAAGTGAATTTTTTAAGCCATGTCTCACCTTGTCTAGATTTTCTTCTTGCATACACATCATCATATCCTTGCTTCCAGTATTTTATCAATTCTGGTATTAGTTCTGGTGGATCTTGAAGGTCTGCATCCATAAATATTACGCAATCTCCTGTTGCATAATCTAACCCTGCAAGCATAGCTATTTCTTTTCCAAAATTTCTCGAAAAATCTACATAGCAAATTCTGCTATCTTTTGCTCTCATCTCTTTTATTAATTGTATTGTCTTATCTTTACTTCCGTCGTTTACAAATAAAATCTCAAATTCATAATTTTTTATATCATTCATTAATTTTTCTAATCTTTCGTACAAAAATGGTAGTGATTCTTCTTCGTTGTATGCTGGTATTATTATAGTTATTTTCTTCATATTTTTTCACATTCCTTTCATCTTTTAGTTAAAAGTCTAATTTTTGATTTTAACCTTCTATAAATTACTTACATTATATATATTAATTATACTTAATGCAAGCTTTATTTGTATTTTTACAGGTTTTGTGTTATAATATTTGTAGATACTTATTTTTTTAATTTCATAGGGAGGTTTCTTATGATTAATACAGTTTTTTATGATTGTGCAGCAACTTACTTATATAGTAACATACAAATGCCTAAACAGGTTGAAATCAAAAAAGTACGTAAGGTAGAACCAGTACATTCTGTTAACACAGGTAGAAGATTTAACCAATATGCAGGCAATAAGGCAAATCACAATCACATCGACATTTGTATTTAAAAAATACCCTTGGACTGATTAGTCTAAGGGTATTTCTATTAGATTTAACTTTTCTTCTTGAATTTCTATGTAGTTAATAGTTTTTTTCATTTATCCTAAAAGTATATAATTTTATTAGTATAAGAAAAATTACTGTGTATAGGCTTAATCTAACTGAATACATTTGCTGTTTTATAGTTTTGATGTTCTTCCTAAAAATCACTATTATTGTATGGTTTCTACTAAATTTAATGCTTCTTTTATTACTTTGTCCATATCATAATATTTATAGTTTCCTAATCTTCCTCCAAATATTACATTAGAATAATTTTTAGAAAGTTCATTATATGCATTAAATAATTTAGAATTTCTTTCATCATTTACTGGATAATATGCTTCATCTCCTATTTTCCAGTCCATTGGATATTCTTTTGTTATAATAGTTCCTTTACAATCATTAAATTCAAAATGTTTATGCTCTATTATTCTTGTATATTTTTCATCGTGACTTGTATAGTTCATAACAGCCACACCTTGATAGTTATCTTCATCTTCATATATTTCATTTTCAAATTTTAATGAACGATATTCTAAATTTCCTAACTTATAATCAAAAAATTCATCTATCATTCCCGTATACAATATTTTTTCTGCTAATTCATTATATTTTTCTTTTTCTTTCAAATAATCTACATTTAATTCTACATCACACTTTTCTAACATTTTTTCAATTATTACATTATACCCACCTACTGGAATTCCTTGATATCTATCATTAAAATAGTTATTATTAAATGTAAATCTAACTGGTAATCTTTTTATTATAAATGCTGGTAATTCTTTGCAGTCTCTACCCCACTGTTTTTCTGTATATTCTTTGACTAGTTTTTCATATATATCTTTTCCTACTAAAGAAATGGCCTGTTCCTCTAAATTTTTTGGTTCTTCTACTCCATATTTTCTTTTTTGTTCTTCTATTTTTTCTTTTGCCTCTTTTGGTGTTACAATTCCCCATAATTTTGTGAATGTATTCATATTAAATGGAAGATTATATAATTCTCCTTTATAATTTGCAACTGGTGAATTAATATAATTATTAAATTCTGTAAATTGATTAACATATTTCCAAATTTCCCTGTCACTTGTATGGAATATATGAGCTCCATACTTATGCACATTTATTCCATTTATATTTTCACAATAAATATTTCCTCCTATATGGTTTCTTCTGTCTATTACTAAGCATTTTTTACCTCTTTTAGTCATTTCATATGCAAATGTTGATCCAAATAGGCCTGCTCCTACTATTAAATAATCATATTTTTTCATATTCATTTTCCTCCTATGTTTTTTACTATTTTATTTTAAATATTTCTCTATTTTCTTGGTAAAACTTTTTCATTTCGTTTGTTTGTGGTCCAAATGAAAAATGACCTACTACAGTATTCTCAGAAACAATAATTGCTCTACTATCTGACAATATATAATTGCATAGTTGTATTTCATCTTGTCCCATATTATTTCCTATTCCTACTACAAAACGTCCCATATCTTCCCATAAATCTCTTTTAAATAAAATAGCTCCAATACTAAATCTAATAGAACATACAGAATAATTAAAATCTTGTTTAGCAAATTCTTTTGACAAACTATCTATATCTCTTAATTTTTCTTCTGTTTCCCCCCACATAAACTTCGCGATTTCTGGATTTTTAACAACTTTCCCTTGTGTATCCCAATTATGTTCTGCTTTTCCAAATTTATCTTCATATGTTTTTATTAATCCTGTTTTTTCTAATACTCGTACATGAGCATATCCACTAATAGGAATTAATGGAGCAACAAATCCTACTCTATATCTTCCATTTTTTTCTACTTCTTCGTAAGTTTTAAAAAGTTGTGTGAAAAAATTTTCAGTAATAAATATGTCTTCATCTAATTTGTATATATATTTTGCTTTTTGATGTATATTTATCGCTATATTTTGTGCTAACGATACTTTATTTTTCTTTACACTTAAATATGACCAGTTATTTTTTTTGGCTATTTCGTTCAATTTTTCACTATACAAACCAGATGATACTATACATACATCTATATCTTTTGGAGTGAACTTTTCTAGCCTTGCAAAAACGTCTTCATATAAATATTCTTTATAACCTGCTAAAATAATGCAAAGTTTTTCACTGTCTTTTTTTCTATCTATAAAAGTATACTTTCCTTTAATTCTTTTTTTCTTTTCATGTTCTTTTCTATTTTTTTGTAAATTTCTATAGACTTTTACACATGTTTCATTTTTAGCTATTTTTTCATATATTCCCATTATCAAATCTCCTTTATAGTTTTATAATTTCTCCTTGAATACCTAACTCTGAAATTTTTTCTAGTAATTTTTCTAATTCTTCATCTTCTATTTTTTCATAATAATTCATTTTTTTACCTAATGCTTTATATTTATTTTCTGCCAAATTATGAACTTTAAATATTTCAACTTTATTTGGCTTATATTTTGATAATAGCTCTATAATTTTTTCTACATTTTTTTCTTTTAAAGTATATTCTTTTGTACTTGGTATTCTAAAAATTATATTTCGTTTTTTTTCAAATAAAATTTTCAAATTTTCATAATATTGTTTTATATCACCTTTTAATATTTTTGAGCACTCATTATCATCTAAAATTTTTATATCAACAT
>CAKPFO010000048.1 GCA_934153805.1 uncultured Clostridia bacterium
GCTTTAACTGCTTTTGTAAATATTCCATTTTCTCCTATAGTCATATTTATTGTTACTCCTGCAACAACTATCATTACCACTATTGTAACTATTAACGCAATTAGTGTTATACCTCTTTCACTTTTAATAGTATCTCTCATTTTTCTTCTCCTTATTTTCATTTGTTTTTATGTTTTATTGTTATAATTTTACGTCTATTGCATATTATAAATATATATTGCGATGTATCGTAATGATTATATTTCAACTTAATTATTAAGTCAATAGTTTATTGCGATTTATCGCAAATATTTTTTTTATAGTTTTGATATAATTTTTCAATAGAAAAGAGGTGTACTAATGCAACTTTCAGAAGCAGTACAGCAAAGAATTATAAATCTTTGTAAAGAGCAAAATATAACTTTAAATAAATTATCTACAAATTCAGGGCTATCTTATTCTACAGTTTTTAGTATTTTTTACGGAAAAAGTAAAAGTCCAAAGTTAGCAACTATATTGCATATTTGTGAAGGACTTAACATAGAATTAGCCGATTTTTTCAACGACTCATTATTCAAAGATGTTGAATTTGAGGACGAATAAAAAGCAATTACTTTTTTAAATTTAGTAATTGCTTTTTATTTTTTCGACCTTATACATACTTACATCTATTCTTTGCCCTAAATACTTTTCAAGTGCTGTAGTGTTTTTTATTAACTCTTCCTTTTGAACTTTTGTTAAATTCTTCTTTATTGCATATTCCAATTTTGATGCTAATGATTTATCTTGTGTTTGCCATGCTTGCTCTAGTTTTTTTGCATTATGTGATTTTGTATATTTAGCACATTTCTCATCTTTAGAAAAATGTTCTTCCATTCTTTTTTCTAAATCTTTAGCAATGCCTGTATAAATAGAATTATCTTCACATCTTAACATATATACATAGTACATTTTTTTCCTCTTTACTTTTTACCTATAATATTTTTTACAAAACTTAATCTATGTAAAGGGCAAAGACCATATTCTTTTATTGCTGCTATATGTGCTGCTGTTCCATACCCTTTGTGTTTTTCAAATCCATACATAGGGTAAATTTCATCCCATTGTCTCATTATTCTATCCCTTGTAACTTTTGCGATTATGGAAGCTGCAGCTATTGAATAGCATTTTGCATCACCTTTTATTATAGATGTGTATGGTATTCCTAATGTATCTATGCCATTTAATGCATCTACTATTATTCTGTCTGGTTTTATTTTTAGGCTTTTTACAGCTGTAGTTAATCCTTCTTTTGTTGCATTTAATATATTAATTCTGTCTATTTCTTTTTGGTCTATTATTCCTACTCCCCATGCTATTGCTTCATTTGTGATTAGTTCATATAATGCTTCTCTTTTTTTCTCAGATAGTTTTTTAGAATCGTTTACACCTTCTATCATAGAATCCCTTGGCATTATTGCTGCTGCAACTACTACAGGTCCTGCTAGAGGTCCGCGTCCTGCTTCGTCTATTCCGCATATATAATTTATCCCTTGATTATGCATTTCTTCCTCTATTTGTTTCAAATTTGTTAATCTTTCTAGTTCTTTTTCTTTCATTTTTATAATATTCCTTTCATAAGTACAACTTTGGTTGGAAAAGGTTTATTTTTTCTCAATCTTAATTCCTTCTATTTTTTTATAGGAGTGTCCCTTTTTGCTGATTTTTTCGAAAAAAGGGCGTCCCTAATCGAAAAAGGGATGTCCTTTTTAGTTAAGCCCTTTTAAATCTGTTAATGTGTAGTAAGTTTTTTCCTCTACTTCTATTCCTTTAGAATAAATTATTTCATAGTTTTTATAATTTACAATATAATATTCGCCTTCTAAATCATCATTTAAATTTAATTGATTTAAGTTTTCAGAATCTATTATATAGTAATTTTCAAAATTTTCATCTTCTTGATTTATTATATTTTCATCTAATAGTTTTTTTATTTTTTCATCTTCTAAATTTTCTTTAACTTGTTTTCCCACTAATGTATTCTCTTCTTTTTTCATTTCATTTTCTTGTGCTATTACTTTTATTTTTCCTTGTAGTAATAACATATCTGTAACTAAGTTTTCTTCTTTTCTTTGTTTAGTTTCATTTAATAAAAAATTTACTGCAAATATTATTATCGCTATAATTGCTATTACACATATTATAAGCATCATTTGTCCCATTCCGTTTTCTTTTTTCATTTTTAGTTTCATTCCTTTCTATAAATCATACTTATTATATATATATATGTTTAGAAAATCAATATTTAGTAACTTTTTTATCACACAATTTTCACAAACATATTGTAATATTTAGTAAATTATGTATAAAATAATAATGATTAAAATTGAAAGGAAGTAATTTTATGGATGAAAAAGATAATTTAATTGAAGGAGAAAAAATTGTGAAAAATAATGAATCTCACAAAGATTCTTCTAATACTGGTAATTCTTCTACTTATAGACCTGTAACAGAGTTTACAGTTAAGTCTAATAAAGAGAAAAAATCAAATAGCAATTTTGGAAAAACTGTTGCTATACCATTTGTGTCTGGTGTTTTAGGTGCCAGCGTATTATTAGGAACATGCTTTGGTGTTCCAAGTATCAGAAAAACTATTATTGGTGAAACTAATAATTCTTCTAACAATAGCTCTATTTCTAAAGAATATACTGGAGTTAACACAGATTTAGTGTCTTTAAAGGAATATTCAGAAACAGGTGTTGCTGTTGCAGCTAAAGTTTTACCTTCTGTTGTTGGTATTGCTGTTGAATTTCCTGTTAATTCTATTTTTAGTAGAGGTACAACTACAACTTCTGCTGAAGGTTCGGGTATTATCATTTCTGAAGATGGATATATTTTAACAAATAATCACATTGTTAGCTCAAGTTCTTCATCTTCTTATTATGAAGTAGGTGAAGCAAGCAAAGTTACTATTTATTTATATAATGATGAAACTGGTTATGAAGGAACTATTGTTGGAACTGATGAACAAACAGACTTAGCTGTTATAAAAATTGATAAGACTGGGCTAACTGCTGCAGAACTTGGTAACTCTGATAGTGTTCAAGTTGGAGAATTTGCTATGGCTATAGGTAACCCTTTAGGAATGCAAAGTAGTGTTTCTTCTGGTTCTATAAGTGCAGTTAATAGAAAAGTTACTAGTGATGGAAAAACATATACTCTTATCCAAACAGATGCTGCTATTAACTCTGGTAACAGTGGTGGTGCTTTAGTAAACAGCAAAGGTCAAGTCATTGGTATAAATACTTTAAAACTTTCTGGAACTGGCATAGAAGGTATGGGATTTGCTATTCCTATTAACTCTACAAAATCTATTTATGAACAATTAATAGAGTACCAAAAAGTTAAAAGACCTTATATTGGTATCTCTGGTAGAGATTTATCAGAAGAACTTGCTAAAGCTAACAACTTGGTTATAGGTATTTATGTAGTTAGTGTAGAAGATTTCTCTGCCGCTGAAAAAGCTGGCATTAAGGCTGGTGACGTTATAGTCGCTGTTGATGATAAATCAATTACAACTATGGATGAATTAAACGAAATTAAAAATTCACACAATATTGGTGATACAATTAAAATTAAGGTTAATAGAAATGGTTCTGAAAAAGAACTTTCTGTAACTCTACAAGAACAATAAAAAACTTTTTTTACACTTATAAAAGCAAATAGGATACAATTTCTGTACCCTATTTGTTTTTTTCAATTTTCTTTTCATTATTCTCTTTTAATTTTCTACTATCATCTAGATATTTATAATTTAATGCATTTTTGCTTGTAATAACAGTTTCTCCTAAATTTTTTTCTATGTCATCTCTTGCAACTTTTGCAGTATGACCACCCATTTTAGCAATTTTTTGATTTTCTTTTAATCCATAAGGCTTATGTTTTTTTACAAGTTCTCTTGTTGCAATTTCTCCCAAATCTGCCAATGCTACTTCTATATCCGTCATATTATCTCTTAAAGATTCTTTTCTAAGCCCTTTGTACTCTTTATATTGTGAAGCTTTCATTCCAGACCATTCTTCATATATTTCATTTGTAAGTATTCCATACTCATAATTTTTTGTTATTCCGTTTTCTTTCAATACATCTGTTAGTTTATGTCTATCAACGACTCCAGTCAATCGTTGCTTAATCCATTTATCATCATAGCCTCGGCTTCTATAGTAGTCAACTGCTCTATTAATAGCTAGTTCTGGATTAAATACCTCATCAATTCTTTCTTCCCCCATCTTGGCTAACCAAAGTTTAAATGGTTCTGCCTTTGAACTTGGTATTGATTCAATTAGTCTTAGAATTCCTTTTGTATCTAATACATCCTGACTATAATACTTTCCATCAGCTGATTTCAGTTTCAGTTGACTACAAATTGTAGTCAACTCAGAACCTTCTTTTTTTAAACGTGTCTTCAATACAGACCAATATTTTCTTGGTTCTTTACTACTTGTCAATGCCCTAATGACATCTACGACACTAAAATAATAGTCTTCTTTCTCGCTATTCCATACACTCCTTATTTCATTGTCTTCAAAAAGATTCGAAATTGTTTCTAGCTTATCATTGTTCAATATACATCCCTCCTCGCGTCAAATTATACTTATGAGCATAATTATATCAATAATATCTACTTTTTTCAATAAAAAACAATGATTTATTAATGCTTTTCTTAACATCATTTCGTGGAAATTTTTATTTTTTACCTCATATTTTATTGCATTACGTTTTCAGGTATGCTATTATTCTTTTATAACATACAAATGAAAGGATTGTAATAAAATATGAAAAAACCTGATATAGACTTTTATGATTCTACAAGTCTAAAATCTTATAATTTAGATTCTATTATGAAATATCAATTATCTATGCTAAATAGATTGGACTTTTTTACTAAAAGACATAGTGAAAATGTTGCAAATTTAGTATGTAGAATTTGTGAATACCTACATTGTAATAAAATATTTACGATTCACGCCACAATTTGTGGATATTTACATGATATTGGTAAATTGTATATTCCTCCAGAAATACTAAATAAACCTGGAAAACTAACTGATGAAGAATACGAAATTATAAAAACTCACACTACACTAGGCTATGAAATGTGTATGAAAGATTTAAAGTTGCGTCCATATGCAGAAGGTGCTTACTATCATCATGAAGCTTTGAATGGAACTGGATACCCTCAAGCACTAACTAAAAAAGATATTCCATATGTTGCACAAATTATTCGTGTTGCTGACGAATACGATGCTATTGTTACTAAAAGACAATATACCACTCACGTTAACATTTCTGAAACTTTGAGAGATTTAATAAAAGATGCTCAGCCTGCTGACCTTAGAAAAACTGTCGCTTTAGATGTTGTAAGAGAAAATTATAAAGTGGGTAAAATTAACGCTAAAGCTTTAAAGGCTTTATTTAAAGTTGTTATAGATGATACTTTATATGAGATTAGTGGTGTTATGGATTATATTAAATATTTAGAAGAACAAATTGATAGATTAGAAAAAATAGAAAAGTATGATTTAAAAATGCAAAGAGCTAAAACTGATAAAGATAAAGAATATTACAAAGAAGGCATGAGATTGCTTTTTGATAGTGGAGAAACATTTGAAAATTACCAAACTGTACTTGATGAATATCGTAAAGCTGTTGTTACAAGAGAAGAAGTTAGAGTAAAATTATATAACGAAATTAAAATTATAAAGAAATTAAGAATTTAAGTTCAAAAATGAGCCTAAGATTTTCTAGCAAATGCAAATTTAAAGAAAATCTTAGGCTCTAAATTTTTACAATTCTTCCAAACCAAAGCTAACACCTAAAGCATTATTAATTTTATTCATTACTTTGTCATCATTTATATGACCTATTTTTTCTTTTAACCTACTTTTATCTATTGTTCTTATTTGTTCTGCAAGTACTACAGAATCTGCTTTTAATCCACTTCCCTCTGACTCTATTTCTATATGAGTTGGCAATCTGCTTTTCCCAGTTTGAGAAGTAATTGCTGCCGCTATAACAGTAGGGCTATGTTTATTTCCTATATCATTTTGTATTATTATTACAGGTCTTATTCCTCCTTGCTCTGAACCTACAACTGGACTTAAGTCTGCATAAAACATATCTCCTCTTTTTATTACCATTTGTGAATCACTCCCACTATTTCTACGTATTTAAGGTTTGATTTTTGATATATTTTTTAAATATTCTTAAGATATTTCTATCTCAGTATATAATATGTATATTATTACTTTTTGGTTAACATCTTTAACTATCATTTTTTTAGGTTTTCCAGTTGTTTTATCTATATATAATTTTTTGTTAGCATTATATTTATTTTCTTTATTTCTTTGAATTTCTAGTACTATCTCATTTTCTGTTGATGTTTTTTTTGCATTCTCTGAATTTCTAAATTCTTCAACAAATTCATTTAACCACAGTCTATTTTCTGCAATATAACTGTAATCTTTAAAAACAGTTTCTAATTCTAACTTTTTATTCATTATACTTAAATTAGTTCCATCATACTTAGTTATAACTCCTACTATATTGCTAGGTTCTAGAACTTCCTGTGTACTATTATTATTTTCTACATTTTGTTTTACTACATATTTTGTTTTATTTTTATTAGTCTCTATTTCTATATCTAATTTTGCATTATACGATTTAATATTTAAAATTTTATCAACAATCTCTTCCTCAGATTTGTTAATACTAGTATTTCCTTTTTTTATAAAATTATAAGTACAAAATATTATAAGTAAAATTATTATACAAACAGCCAAAATAATTATTATTTTCTTTCCATTCATTCACACCATCCCTTTCATTAAACTTTTCGTTATGTTAAGGACAATTGGGGACGGGGCACTTTTGTCCTTTCTGAAATTCAAATTTCGAATTATGTTAAGGACAAAAGTGCCCCGTCCCCAATTGTCCTGAACCCTAAAAAAACGAATAGATTAATATCTATTCGTTTTTAGTTTATTCACTTCATATTAAAATATTCTGTAAGACAAGTTATAAGTTCATTTTTGGTTTCTATATTATTAATTTTTTGTCTTAACGTTGTGGCATCTGGCATATTTTTTATGTATGCACATATATGTTTTCGCATTTCTTTTATTCCAACTAGTTCTCCTTTTTCTTCTGTTTCATAGTTTATATGCTTTATTATTGTCTTATATTTTTCTTCGTTTGAAACAGTTCCTACTTTTTCTCCTTTTAAATATGAAATAATATCTTTAAATATCCATGGATTTCCTAAAGCTGCTCTTCCTATCATTATTCCATCTACACCTGTATATTCAAACATTTTTAAGGCATCTTCTTTTGATTTTATATCACCATTTCCTATTACAGGTATATTAACAGATTTTTTTACTTCTTTTATTATATCCCAATCTGCCTGACCAGAATAGTATTCTTCCCTTGTTCTACCATGGACTGTTATAGCAGAAACTCCTAGCCTTTCCACTATTTTTGCTACCTCTACAGCAACTATATTTTTGCTATCCCAACCTTTTCGTATTTTTACAGTTACTGGTACGGTCGAATTTTGTACCACACTATCTACTACCTTTTCTAATAGTTCTAAATTTAAAAGTAATTTACTTCCATCCCCATTTTTCACTACCTTTGGAGCTGGACATCCTAAATTGATATCAATTATATCTGCAAATTTTGAAACATATTTTGCTGCATATCCCATTGCTTCTGGCTCGCTCCCAAATATTTGCATACTAACTGGTCTTTTCTCTTGCTCAGTATCTAATAGCACTTTTGTTTTTGTATCATCATAATATAGACCTTTTCCACTAACCATTTCTGTACATACTAGTCCAGGTCCATATTCCTTGCAAATTTTTCTAAATGATTTATCTGTTATTCCTGCCATTGGAGCTAAAATTATATTGTTTTCTAAAGTTACATTTCCTATTTTTAATTCTTTTAAATACATCATTTTCTCCTTATAGTTCCAAATTGTAACTTACCTTTTATTCAACAAAAATTGCTTTTTGTCTCCTTCCACTAATATTTAGTAACAATCCTACTAATATAAAATTCGTAAGTAGTGAACTACCTCCATAACTTACAAAAGGTAATGGTACCCCCGTAATTGGAAGTAATCCAATAGTCATTCCTATATTTTCTATCATGTGGAATAAAAATATTCCTGCAATTCCCATTGCTATATATGATCCCAAATCATCTTTTGCTGTTTTTGCAACATATACAGCTTTCGTTATTAATATAACATATATTACTACAATCGTTGCTGTTGCAACAAATCCCATTTCTTCCCCGATAACTGCAAAAATAAAGTCAGTCGTTTTAGGATATAGAAATCCTAATTGTGTTTGATTTCCTTTTAATATTCCCATTCCAAACAATTGACCTGCACCTATTGCAAGTTTAGATTGTATTATGTTATAACCTGAACCTCTAGGGTCTAGATTTGGGTTTAAAAATACATCTATTCTAGTCTTTGCATGTTCTGGCAATATAAAGAAATACAATAATGGAGCTAATACTATAACAACAACTACTGCTGTTATTATATATCGTTTTTTTATTCCCGCTGTAAAAAGTATCATTACTGTTGACATTAAAAATGCTATTGCAGTTCCATAGTCTGGCTGTTTTATAATTAGCAATACCGGTACAGCTATTATTAATAAAAGTAGTGCCAACATAATAGGCCTACTTATTTCATCTCTTCCTTTTTCCTGCACTTTTGTAACCGCATATGAAAATGTTAATATTACAAATATTTTTGCAAATTCTGATGGTTGAAAAGAAAATGGTCCTAAGTTAAACCAACTTGACGCACCATTTACACTTTCCGTAAATAAAACTGCTATAAGCAATATTAAAAATACACCATAAAAAACAGGTGATACTTTCGCTATTGATTCATAATCAATTACTATAGCCATTATAAGAAATGGTATACTAATAAATATCCACATTATTTGTTTTTTTAACTCATCATACTCTGTATTTTGAGTTGCTGAGAATAATGCCACCGTTCCTATCAAGGTTAGTAGTATTGTGCATATTAGTATACCCCATTCAACATTCTTAAATATATTTTTTTTCATTATTCAGCCTCTACCTTTTCAGGATTTTCATTTTTTTCTTCAATAACATCTGTTACTTCTTCATTTTCATCTGTTAATTCGGCTTTTTCTTCTACTACTTGTTCTTCCTCTTTTTTATTTTTTTCTTGTAGATGTTCTTCTTTCTTAACTTCAGATTCTTCTTTTTTATCTAGATTTTCCTCTATTTCTTCAGCCTTTTCTTTTTCTTCTTTTTTTGCTACCTCGTCTGCTTTTTCTCTATTAATATTCAATTTTTTAGTGTCGTCTTTTAAACTTACAATTGGAATATTGGCATAAAGTGCTGGAGCTCCTGTTGTACCATCTGAATTTACTTTATTTGTAAGTTTTACATCTATTGAATTTTCATCTACATCTATATATTTTTTTATTACTTCTATAATTTCTTGTTTCATCATTTCTAAGAAGTCTGCAGATACATTTGCTCTATCTTGCATTAACACTAAGTGTAATCTTTCTTTTGCTGTATCTTTTGAGTCCTTTTTTTCTTCTTTAGAAAATTTCTTGAAAAAGTTTATTATGCTTTCGAACATCTTTATCCCTCCATTATTTTATTCTATTTTTTTGAGAAGATACTTTTAATTTTAGCCCAAAGACCTTCTTCTCTTCCTGGAATTGTAACTTCTACATTTTCTCCCATAATTCTTCTTGCTATTTCTGTATATGATTTTCCAGATGGAGCTTTATGATTCGATACTACAGGCTCTCCTTTGTTTGTTTGTGTTATGATATATTCATCATCTGGTACAACACCTATTAAATCTATAGATAACAAATCCACAATATCTTCTACATCCATCATTTCACCTTTTTTTACCATGTTTGGACGTAGTCTATTTATAACTAATTCTGGATTCTTTATTTCTGAGGCTTCTAACAATCCAATAATTCTATCTGCATCTCTTATTGCTGATATTTCTGCTGTTGTTACTACTACAGCTCTGTCTGCTCCTGCTATTGCATTTTTAAAACCTTGCTCTATTCCTGCTGGACAATCTATTAATATGTAATCAAATTCTTCTTTTAATTTTGATGTTAGTTCTTTCATTTGTTCTTCATTTACTGCACTTTTATCTCTTGTTTGAGCTGCTGGAAGTAAAAATAGTTCATTAAAACGCTTGTCCTTTATTAAAGCTTGTCTTAATTTACATTTTTCTTCTACAACATCTACTATATCATAAACGATTCTATTTTCTAATCCCATAACTACATCTAGATTACGAAGACCAATATCAGTATCTATTAATACTACTTTTTTACCTTTTAAAGCTAAAGCTGAACCTAAATTAGCAGTTGTTGTTGTTTTTCCAACTCCACCTTTTCCAGATGTAATAACTATAACTTCTCCCATAATTTTCCTCCTTAATTACTTATAAATCAAAAGTGCATATTTAATACCATTATAATATACGGAAATAAGCAAAAAGTCAATGAATATTACAGAAATATTTCAAAAAAATTTTTGTTTTTTTGTTGACAAATTTAATATTTTACTTTATAATAATACTTGTCTTATTTAGATATGGCGAAGTAGCTCAGTTGGCTAGAGCATCCGGT
>CAKPFO010000049.1 GCA_934153805.1 uncultured Clostridia bacterium
ACATTAAAAAAGCTGAGGTAGAAAACTTTCAAAGTTTTCCACCCCAACTATTGACATTCAGCCGTAAAATTCTCTATTTTTTAGTTTGTTCAAAACTTAAATTAATATATATTATTAAGTTATATTATTCTTTATAATTCTATAAAAAGTTCATCTATTTTTTAGCTTAATTTTATCAGCAGTTACATTAGCTAATAAAATTTCTTTAAGCTTATCCATCTGGTCTTGATTTAATGAGTCTTTAGGAATTAATATATATCTTGTATTTAAATTAAATATTATAATTATTAAATTTTTACTTTCGCATATACTATTAATATTATTATATATAATTTTAGTTCTAATTTCTTCATCCTCATTGCATATAATTTTTATGCTTTTTTCAGTAATTATATACGTATTTTTATTAGGTATAATTTTTATTAATTCTTTTGATACTTTTTTTGCTCTTGCTTGCTGTGATATTAATATAAAGAAATAGGCTAAGAAAAATCCAATATAAAACATGGCAAAATTTTCACTTTTATAAATAATTGACATTATTATCAGTATTATTATTAATAGTAAACAAATAATTAATTTTTTTTGTTTTAAAAAATCCATTTTAGAAAAATATTCTTCTATCATTTTTTCTGTAAGTTCTACATCTATTTCTATTTTTTCATTGTTCATATATACCTCCATAAATTATATTTCACTTATATCTTGTAGTTTAAATTTTTCATTATTTATATATAATGTATAATCTGAAATATCATTATCTATCACTGTATAAAAAATGATTTGATATTTTTTTTTATCAATTATAGATTCTTCTTTTATTATTTTAAATTCTGAACCATAATTATCAGATATGTTTTGTGTCTGTAGTTCATCTTCATAAAACAAATTTAATAATAATACATACTTCTTATTGTCAATTTCACTTTCAACCGTTATTATAGTATATCCATTTTTAGGGTTTAGCCATTTTATGTTGTTTTTTACTCTATCATTATTCATTTTCCATTTTCCATTTTCTTTTTCAAATAAGTATGGCATGGTTTCTTCTTTAAATATTACTATTGCTGATTCTTCATCTTCTATTATATGTATTGGTCCCCTATCTAACTTTATTTTATATTGATATTTGACTACATCTTCAACACTATCAAACTCCATATATTTTCTTTCGATAGGCACTATATTTATAATTAAATATACTACAAATACAACTATAGCAGATATTATTATAGTTATTCTATTCATTCTTTTTCTAAATAATATAAATAAAATCATCAAAATAATTATTATAACTAACCATCTTAATATGTTGTACATTTTTTCCTCCTAGTCATCGAATCATTTCTATATTCCACCGAAAGCGAGTACTCCTGCACTTATTTCAGGGCAAATTATTAATGTAGCACATACCATTGGTACAACTTTTGATGCACTAAGTTTTGTTTCATTGCTACCAAATGACAATGTAAATAGACTTGCTATTTTCTTTATAAGGTTCCAAAGTTGTCCATTACTATCTACTGCATTTATTGGGTTATTATCACAATATGCATATATATTACTTGATAAAACATCTTGTCCCTTAACAATATATATGTCTGCACTTATAAATCTTCCCCATTCAGGATTATAATATCTACTTTGTAAATAGTATAGTCCTGTTTCTGTATCATAACGATAACTTCTATATCTATATGGATTTATTAACCCTATATTATTAGAATCTGTAATTTGATTTCCATTAGCATCTTTTATACTTATAATATTTCCCCAACTATCATATTCATAACTTACCACTTGATTTAAGTTGCTATCTAAAATTCCTATTATATCATTTTGTACATTTTTTATATAATAATATTGATTTTCGTATGTATCTTTTAAGCCTATTATATTTCCATTTTCATCATAAGTATAAATAATTACATTCGAACCGTTCTGTTCAACAATCACTTTTTCTCCATCTAGATAATAATTAGTTACTATTCCATTTACTGTCTTTTGTGTTCTAATTCCATTTTCATTATATTTATATGATATACTATTATTAGCATTTGTAATACTTGATAGTTTGTTTCCATCAACCCATGTATAATTATTTCCATTATAAGTTATTACATTTCCAGATAAGTCATATGTTATAGCATTTCCATTAAAATTAGTTAATTGATCTTTCCAGTTTTCATTATTGTATTGATAAATAATTGTATTTATGGATGATAAATTATCAAGAGATTCTATCGTTGTATAATTATATTCTTTTTTGATTAAAATATTTCCATTAGAATCATATGTATATACTATTGTTTTGTTTAATTCACTATTATTCTCTCTAATCAATCTATTTCCTGCATCATAATAATAACTATTGATTTTATTTCCAACTTTTATTGATTTTATATTACCATTACTATAGTATTCATATTCTATTGGTGTATTGTCACCATTAGTTATCTTTGATACATATGTTGTAGTTTTTTGACTATCTCCATTTGTATCAAAATATTCATAATTAGTTTTATATTCCCCTTTATCGTTTGAAATTATATTTTTTCTTATTCTTGATAATGTATCAGTTTGTCTTTTCCATATACTATTTGAACTAGTTATACTATTTAATCTGTTATTATTATCAAAATTATATTTTACATTATGTTGAGTGTCATTTAACGTATATTTAATATCATTTACATTATTATTTATATCATATCCATACTCTTTTGTAAATCCGTTTGTATTAATTTCTTTTATTAATCTTTGTGCTAAATCATATGTAAAGTTCTTTGTATTATTATTAATTGTATCTACTATTCTTTTTATATTAGAATCTGCATTATATGTATATGTGTATGAACCATTTGAACTCTCTTTTGTGTTTAATCTGTTAAATCTGTCATATGTATATGCTAATACTTGATTATTAGCAAAAGTCTCATTTTGTACATTTCCATTATTATTTTCATAGCTTTTAGTAGTAACTATTTGATTTCCAATTTTTACTTGTTTTGCATTTCCAAATTCATCATAAAAACCCATATAAGTTGTTAAATTTGCTTGTGGGTCTGCATCTACCACTAATACTTTTTTATTATTGTTAGCTAATGCAACTCCTAAACTAAGAGTTGTAGTTGTTTTTCCTACTCCGCCTTTTTGATTTGCTATTGCTATCGTTTTACACTTTGACATTATAATTCCTCCTTTCCATTTAATTTAGTCTTTAATATTAAATAAAGACATAAAAAAGTGAATTGATTTTATCAATTCACTTTTTTCTATCTTTATTTAATTTATAATAGCTCGTCCTATTTTAATATATTGTTTCATTTTTTCTTTTATTTAAAATTTCCATATATTCTATTTTACTAATTTCATTATTTTTTAACTTTTCGTTATATGGTTTCATATCTTTAATAAATGCTTTTACATCTTCTTTATATTCTGCATTGTCTGGATTTTTTTTCAGCTTTATGCCACTTTTTTGCATCTGTTCTTTTACTTTCTTTTATAATATAGCTAGTTGTAAGGTTTTCTTCAATAATTGTTTCATTTTGAAAACCTAATTTACAGGTTCTATATAACTCCAAAGTCCTGAATTTTCTGCACTTTTTCGTAAAACAGCTCTTTGCTCATTTGTCCACAACTGCCCTACATCAAATGCTGTACCCGCATAATGTTGTGATTGAGCACCATGACCGCCTTCCCATGGTCGTCTAAATGCATAACCTACTGGAATTGGTTTTCCATATATATATCTTTGTGTATTCCACGAGGTCATCGTCCTTTTAGTTGTCCACAAAGTTTCGCTATCACTTGCTCCTTTAAATTCTCTTACTGTAAGTGTTCTGTTAGTATTGTATGGCATACTTTCTGATAGACCTCTATAATATGTTTCCATTCTATCTGTATCATTGTTATATACTATTATTTTAGCCATATGGACTTTTCCCCCCTCTACTGTATATTTTATGAGGGCACGTCTTATTTGGTGATTATCTTGTGCTTAAAAAATAAACATATCATCGATATGTTTATTTTTTAGTATCCATATTTTTTTCTTAACTCCTTAAACACTACTTTTGCATTATGTGTTCTTCCTTTTTTATATTGTTCTTCGCTTTCTTCTAGTTTACCAGAAGTTTCATTTAAAAATATCTTTTTTCTGTATTCTTCTAAACTTAATACTACTAAATCTTTTTTGTTATCTCTTTTTACTATTATTGGTTCTTCTATTTCATCTATATTTTCTAACTCTTTAACGGTTATCTCTCTTTGCATAGCAATTCCCCTTTCTAGTTTATATATCTATTATATCACACTTTATTAAATATTTTCCATATTTTTTTAATTATTCAAAACTATATATCAAAAAAATATGTTGCCTCTAAGTCTGCTTCATGTACTAGTAACGCAATTGGATATTTCTTATAAGCTTGTCCTATAGTTCCATATAATTCTTTTGGCTCTGTAAAGCCCATATGCCATCTTATTGCATATCTTTCTTCTGGTGTTAATTTTATAAATTCAGAAATCATCATGACTGATTTTTCTCCATGCCCATAAGGTATAGTATCTTCTATTGTATAATAAGGTACTTTTTCCCATACGCCTAATTCATTCTTTGCATTTCTATAATCTATTTTATAAAAGTTAACTTTGCATATATCATGTAGCAAAGCTATTATTCTTACACTGTCACTATCTCCTGCTTTTTGTTTTAATATTTCATATACTTTCATGCTATGTTGTAAAAGCCCTTGTTCAAAAGACCCATGAAATCTAGTGCTTGCTGGTGCTGTAAAAAAGTCCGAATGTTTTAAAAAGTCTATAAGTTTATCCATTCCTTCTCTATTTGTTTCTTCTAATAATTTTATAAATTCTTCTTTCATCTATATTCCTTCTTTCATATTTTCTTGCTCTTCTCTATCTTGTTTTAAAATTTTTACTAAATCGCCTCTCCATTTTGAGTCAAATTTATAATAGTATGGTTTTATATCTCCAACATAACAGTCAAAGTATATCATGTTTCCGTCTATTCCTTGTGCTTTTAAATTTGGTAATGTTTTTATCATTTTTTCGTCATTCCAATATTTATTTATGATTTTTACTAAAATTTCATTTTGGTACATTTTGTTATAGTTTGCTTCTATTTGTTCTTTATTTATTATTGGAATATCGTAATCGTGTACTTTTCTTGCAACAAATGCATCTATTGCATATGCTGTAAGTACACAGTCTATAAATAAAAATATAATAACTAATGTTGTAGCTATTTTTAATTTTTTTATTGATATTTTTGTTTTTATCCAATCTATAAATTTGTCTACTTTTGGATTTACATATGACATTAAGTATATTCCTAAAAGTCCCCAGAATATAGAGAAAAATACGCATATTCTTCCATTTATATTAAGTGGCATGTTTGAGTAATCCCACCATTTAACATTTAAGAATATGTCTCCGTACAAGCTTACTATATATTCAACTATTGAGCCTACTATAAATCCACCCAAAAATAGTCTATTATTGTTTTGATTGAAATATTGGAGTGCAAGTATCATTACAACAGCGCCCATTCCATATATTCCGCAAAACGGTCCATATAAAAAGCTTTGCCTACTTTCTATAACACCTTTCGTCATCATACCAAATACTGTTTCTATAACAAATCCTAATACACTATATATAATAAAATATGCTAGTAATCTCCATATACTAAAGTTTAAAATTTTAAATGACTTTTCTTTTGTCTTATTTACTTTTTTGCTTTTTTTTATTTCATTAACTTTATCATTTTTTTGTACATTTTTTACTTCATCTATTTGTGCTTCTCTCATTTTCTTACTCCTTATCACATTACTTTTATTACAACATTTATAAGAACTTATAATATATACAAATTAGTATTTCTAAAATTAGTATTACTGGAAAACCTATTGTAAATCTTTTTTTCTTGGTCTTATGTCTAAAAGTGTACATTCCTATCATTCCACCAACACTGCCTCCTAAAATAGCGAGTACAAATAGTGCTGTTTCACTAATTCTCCATTTTCCTTTTTTTGCTTTTTCTTTATCTATCCACATAGCAAAAAAAGCAATTATATTTATTATAAGCAAATAAATTAATATGTTTTTTATATTAAATATAGCACTAATGGCTATTTGATTTTCAAGCATAAAAATATCACCCTCTTCAGGTGACATTATATCATTTGTAAATTTTCAAGTCAACACAGAAAATAGTTAGTTATCATTTATTACTTATATGTATGTTACTAATTTCTACTTGCATTTCTCTTGCAATTATGTTCTGTATTTGTGCAACTTGTTCATCTTGCAGACTTTCACTTTTTATTACAACGCTTATACTTTCCCCATTTACAAAAATTACTACATTTTCTATTCCTTTGGTTTTAATTAAATTTTCACAAATCATTATTTTATTTTTATTATCATTTATATTTTTTATTTCAGTTTGTGCTATTGTTTTTTGGTCCGAAGCTATATTTGCATTAGCTAATATTTTTTCGTACGTTTCTATCATTTGTGAATACATTGTATCTCTTGTTAATTTTGAAGCTGAAAAATACTCGTCTACATTTGTTGCACTTGTCTGTTTAGTTGTTTCTTCTGTATTATTTTCTACTATTGCATTTTCTTCTTTATTCTCTATAATTGCACTACTTTCCTCATTTGTCCCTTTGTTTTCTTCAGTATTTGGTATTACTCCTTCTATTACATTTGTAGTAGCTGTAGCATTACTGCTTACTAGCCTTGCATCTCCTATTGCTGCATAGTCTGTAGAATTTAAAGTACTACTAGTTTGCATTGTATTTGTTGTATTATTAGCTGTATAATTTAAATATCCTGCTGAAACTAACATAAGTGCAATTACAAAAATAATAATTTGATTTCTTTTTAAACTTTTCATCTTTACTCTCATTCCTTTCACTTATTAGTTATTAATGACTATTTTGCTTATGTTTTATACTTTTATAATATATTTTTTGTCTCCTAGTTCGAGCTAAATTATTTAGAAATTCTAATATAAATTTTACGGGACCCTTTCAATAAATGAACATTCCCCGTAAAATTTATATAAGAATTACTACAATAATTTTCTCTCAAGGCGTCGACTGCAAAATATATTATAAAAGTATAAAACATAAGTTAACACTATTTAATAACTTTGCATTTCAAATACTTGAATTTTGTGTGTTGCAAGTCCTGTTGCAGCTTCCACAGCTTGCACTATATTAGTTTTCACCTCGCTGTTTGAAGCCCCCTTAGCAGTAATAATAGCTCCTTCTATTTTAGGTGTTGTAACACTTTTAGTTACAGGCACTTTCTCTCCATTTACCTCTTGATAGACAATCTCTTTTTTTACTGTAGTCTCACTTATTTTTCTATTTCCTCCACCGCGTATCAGTTTCCTCAGTATTACTACTTGTGTTATCTTCATTATACATTGCCTGTGTTTCACTACTTTGTGAATATGTAATTAATACCTTTACATTTCCTACTCCTTGTATGCTAGATAATATTTTTTCTAATCTTTCTTCTAAACTGCTTTTATCTGTACTATCATTTACATTATCTTGTGCCAACGTTTTTTCTTGCACTAGATTCTCCGTTTTACTCTCATTCTTATCATCTTTTAAAATCATATTTATAACAATCATAGTAATTATTAATATGATTACGAAAACAACTAAATTTTCTATTTTTTTCTTACTATTTCCCTCACTTGATTTAAACATCTCTTTTATTTTATTCATTTGTTCTTTTAACATAACCTAAAAACCTCCTTACTTTGTTTTTAGCAAGTAATTTTTTTCTTATTAACCTCATATGTTGAGCTTATGTACTCCTTTATTTCGTTCTTTTCTTTTTCTGAAATTTCTACGTTTTCAATATTTTCATTGTTTTCTATTCTATTTTCTACACTAACTTCTATGTTAACTTTTTCAATTTTTTCTACAGTATTTGCTTTCTTTTCCTCTTGTTCTCCTGTTTTGCTTATTTTTAAATCTACTGATTTTATAGTGTACTCTTTATCATTATTAATTTCTATATTTATACTGTTTACAATATAGCCTTTTTCTTCTAATTTACTCTTCATATCTTTTTCTAAATTGATTTTGTACATTTCTTTTATATTTGACTCGTTATTGCTATCAAGTTTTTCTGAGCTTACCTCATAGCTTTCTATTTGATTAGTATATTTATTTACATCTATGATTGATTCAAGACTAAAAGAATTATTTGTTACTTTATTAATGACAGGTGCTACAATATTAAATACTATATACACTCCAATGACCATTTTTATGTACTTTTTACTATTTCCATTAGGAAGTATCATTTCTATAATAGAGGCTATTATTACAGCAACTATTATTCCTTTAGTCCACGTTATTATAAAGTCTACCACTCTCTTCTTTCCTTTCGTCACCTGTACATCAGGCTACTATTAGATATTTTTATAACTAATGTTGTTCCTATAATGAGCATAACCGCTATACTGCTTAATATTGCTAATAATATTTTAAAAGTATCTCCCATTTGTCCCAACAGACTTATTATTTTTTCATCTGCTATAGGTTCACACACTGCCGAACCTATATAATATGTAGTCATTAACAAAATTAGTTTTATTATTGGTACTATGCAAATTCCTATTATAACTATAACTCCAACCACTCCAACTGCATTTTTTAAAATAGATGTACAACCTATTACCGTTTCTACTGCATCACCTAAAATTTTACCTACTACAGGTATAAAATTTGATACTGCTGCTTTTGCAGTTTTTGCAGTAACTCCATCTACTGTACTACTTAGTGTTCCTTCTAAAGAAACTAGTCCTACAAATAATGTTAATACTACTCCTAATACCCACACCACACTTGATTTAAAAAACTTTGAAAGTCTAGTTAATTGAACTTTGTCTGAAACTTTTGATACTATTGCTAATGATGTCGAAACAAGTGTTATAGGGATTACTACTTTTTCTATAAAATTTGATATAAAGCCTATTGCAAATAGTAATATAGGTTGTACAATGTTGGCTGACACGACGTTTCCTGTAGTCGTCATTAATGTTGTAAGTAATGGTACTAGAGAGTTTGAAAATCCCACTAAATTATTTATTGAATCTTTTACCATTGTTATTACTTCTGCAAAGTTCGTCATTATTAATGTTACAATTAAAATATATTGCACGTAATATGTAATTTGAGAAACACTTTTATTTTCTAGTCCTTCGCTAACACTTTTTAGTACACTATGTACAATAATTATTACTACAATACTTAACATTACCTTTATTGAACTTATAGTTTCTTTTCCCACTAGATTCCATATATTTTGCCATATTGTTTTGTTGTCTATATTTCCTCTAATTGCTGAGTTTAGTAAGTCGTTGTAATCAATGTTATTAAAACTTTCTTTTGTATATTTCTTAGCAGAGTTGATAAATTTTGATATGTCTAAAGTTTCTTTTTGTGATGATATTATATCCTCTTCGTTTTGATTTGTTGCTATGGTATAAGTAGTAAAAGAAAACATACATAAAAAGACGGAAATTAGCATTATTATTTTTTTTATAAAGCTACTGCATCTTTTTACAAATATTTTTTTATACAGCATATTCCTTCTCCTTGACTTTTTTGTTATTTATGCTAACACTTTTACAATAGTCTCTAGCAGTCCTGATATTATTGGTATTGACATTCCTACTATTACTACTTTTCCACCTATATCTATTTTATTAGCTATTGCTGATTCTCCTGTGTCTTTACAAATGCTTACTGCAAATTCTGTCAAAAATGCTATTCCTGTTATTTTTATAAGTAATGTTAAAAATTGACCATTTATAGATGTAGCATTTGTAAGGCTTTTTAATAGTTCTACTATTGCAGATATTTTTGATAAAACTATTGAAAGTATTAAAACTCCTGCTATAAGAGATACATATACTACAAATTCTGGTCTATATTGCTTTAAGATTACTATTATTATTAATGATATTAGTCCTATTCCTATTATTTTTACAATTTCCATTTTGTATATCATCTCCTTATTTTATTTTTTAGTCTGCTTCTGCTATTGTTTTACTTTTTTATAGATTTAAACTTTAATTATTAAAATGTTATTTTTATGGTTAGTGCTCTTTTATCCTATAAGCTAAAGATTGTCCTTACTGTATCAAATAGTCCACTAATTTCTTTTATAACCATAGTTAATACTATAACTAGTCCTGCTAAAGTAGTCATCATTGCTTGGTCTTCTCTTCCTGCTCTTACTAGCACTTGATGCAATACTGCTACTAATATTCCTATTGCCGCTATTTTAAATAATAAATTTATATCCATGCTAACTTTCCTTTCTATTAGTTACTTTGTTTTATATTGCTTTCTACAATAACTTTTATAATATATTTTGCAGTCGACGTATTGAGAGGAAATTATTGTAGCAATTCTTATATAAATTTTACGGAAAATGTTCATTTTTTGACTAAAAAAATGAAAGGGTCCCGTCAAATTTATATTAGAATTTCTAGATAATTTAGCTCGAA
>CAKPFO010000050.1 GCA_934153805.1 uncultured Clostridia bacterium
CTTAGCTGTATTAACAAAGGCAAAGATTTTTAGTAATGTTAATGCTTACATAGATTTTTAGCATTTTCAGGTTATCAAACATTCCCTTTCTTCATTGATACATTAACATATTTTTCTATTTACTACTATTTAACTGCCATTTTAGTATAGGATAACCATTATTATATTTCCACTTTCCAGATGTATCTTTTACATCATTTGTCCACTCACTACCTAATGTAGAAGCTAAATTCATTAATTCTGTTGATGTTTTAGATGTTCCATCTCCTGTTGCACCACATGTATTTAGATAATAACAATTTTTTATATTAATTTCTGCTGATGTATCATATTTTGCTAAAGTCTTCATAGTTGTTCCAGAAAGAGTTCCAATATTATAACAATTTTCTATTGTTAAATTTCCTGAGGTACTTGGACCTATTCCCATAGCCATTCCTTTAACGATTTTCATTTCTCCAGTATTATAGCAATTACATATTTGCATATTGAAATTATTATTTACTCTTCCAACAATTCCTCCTACCTCTGAAGATGCTGTTGATTCACATTCTACTTTTCCGTTGTTTATACACTTATTAATTTTCTGCTCTACATTTTTTCCTCCCTCTTGTCCTACTATTCCACCTGCAACACTCCATATTGTTCCTGTTACTTTAATTGTTCCATAGTTTATACTTTCTTCAATACTTTTTCCCCAGCAAGAACCGGCTATTCCCCCTATATATCTTTTAGAACTAGTAACATTTCCATAATTTATGCAGTTATTCACTAATGAATTACTTCCCATAACACCTATTATACCTCCAGCTTGTGCATATGTTTCAGGATAGTCTACATTTACATTTGCATAGTTTGTACAATTGCTTATTCTAGAATTATAAGCATATCCAACAATTCCTCCTGTTTGTTCATTAGAATTCTCTATTACACCTCTTAAAATTATATTTTTTATAGTTGCCGCTTTCGTTACTCCAAAAAGTCCCTGGTTCATCCTATTTTCATTAATATACATATTAGTTATTTCGTAATTATTACCATTGTAAGTTCCATTAAATTCTTTTGAGCTTTGGCCGATAGGAGTCCAGCTTCCTATTTTACTGCTACATACTGTACTTAAATCTATATTTGCTATTTGTAGTACAGTTTCTCCACTAAATGTATTTCCTTCATTAGTTAATGTTGATAATTTCTTTAAATTAACTGCTGTTCCTATTGTGTAGTTTTTTATTCCTTCTTGATTTGCCTGTTTTACTTTATTTGTTGTACTTATTACTTTTAAGTTTAATGTATAGTCATTGTAAAATTCTAAATTTACTAAATTACTTAATTTGTCTAAACTTAATGTTTCTGTATATGTTTTGCTATTTATATTTTTATTATAAATTACTATATCTCCTAATTTTAGTTCTACCTTTTGAATGCTACTTTCTAGTGCTGTTGCTCCTATTTCTATTGTCGTTCCTTCTGTTATTTTATTATTACTTACTTGCACTGTGGCTGTTACATTTTCTTCCCATATTGCATACAATGTTGTATTTTCTTTTATCGTTATATTATCTCCATTATTATAGCTTGTTCCTGTTCCGTCTTGATTTGTATTCCAACTTACAAAATTAAATCCTTCTTTTGTATATGTATTTTCTGGCAATTTAGTTTCTGTATTTTTCTCTACCTCTTGATTTTCCATCGTTCCTTGTGCAGTATTTGCATTAAAAGAAATTGTTACTATGTCTTTACTCCATATTGCATATAAAGTCACATCTTTTTCTGGTTTATATTTACTACCTGCAGAATATATTGTTTCTCCTAATGATTTCTGCTCGCTCCATCCTACAAAATGATAATTTTCTTTTGTAAAATTATTTTCCTTTAATGTTACGCTAAATCCTGCTCTTACTTCTTGCTCGTCTAAGTTTCCAGTTCCTCCGTTTGAGTCATACTTTACTATATATTTTTTTCCTATTTTCTTGAAAGAGTCACGTATGCTTGCTGTTTGTTTTTTATTATCTACATCTATTATTATTTCGTAATCATCTTTTGTATCTACTAATAATATACTATTATCTTCTATATTTGACTGTTCTACTAAACTGTCATCACACATTAAAGCATCTTTTACCCAGTTTTTACTTTCAATTTTTGTTTGCAAACTTTGTATAAATACTTCTTCTTTTGCTGTTGTTGCTCTTCCGTGTTTGCTCATCTAGTATATCTAAGTTTAGTTCCTCAAAATATGTAGCTTTTTTATATTCTTCTCTTGCTCTTGTTGCTTTAGTTATTAGTCCATTTTCTCCTACTGTTAAATTAATTGTTACTCCAACTAGTATTATTAATACAATTATGGTTATTACTAATGATATTAGTGTGATTCCTCTTTTGTTTTCCATTTCATTTCTTCCCTTCCAAATTATTCATTTAATTATTTTATATATTTACTAAATTCTATAGTTATACTTTCTATAACATAGATATTTAAATCAATTTTTACAGCAATATATCTATTCAAATATATTTTTTTAATTTCTATATATTTATTTTAGTCAAATTATAACTAAAAGTCAATAGTTATATAATAACTTTTTTATAATAAATAGGGTGATTAAAATGTTAAGAATAAAAGATATTAGAGAAGATAAAGAACTAACTCAAGCTAAAATTGCTAAAATGCTTAATACCTCTCAAACTAATTATAGTAAATATGAATTAGGTAAAATTAATATTCCTATAGAAACTTTAAAAAATTTATCATTAATTTTAGATACTAGCATTGACTATTTGTTAGGTCTTACTGATGAAATAAAACCATATCCTAGGAAAAAATAACAATTATAGGTATATAAAAAATGAAGCAAAATACTTTAAAAAGTTTTTTGCTCCATTTTTTTACATAGAATCACAAAAAAACAAGCTTTATTAGCTTGTTTTTCTGTGTTAGCTATATAATTAAGCAAGTTCTACAACTGCTCCAACTTCTGTAAATTTAGCTTTCATTTCTTCAGCTTCTTCTTTGCTAGCTCCTTCTTTAACTGTTTTTGGTGCTCCATCTACTAAGTCTTTAGCTTCTTTTAATCCTAATCCTGTAATGTCTCTTACAACTTTGATTACTTGGATTTTGTTAGCTCCAGCGTCTTTTAATACTACGTTAAAGCTTGATTTTTCTTCAGCAGCTGCTACTGCTGCTCCAGCTGCTGGTGCAGCTGCTGCTACTGCAGATACTCCATATTTTTCTTCAATTGCTTTAACTAATTCAGCTAATTCTGCTACTGTTAAAGCGTCAATTTTCTCTAATAATTCTTCTATCATTTTTATTTCCTCCTAAATTTTTCTTTCTTGTGATTTAAGTTCACAACTCTATTTTTCTAAATATTAATAATTTTCATTTTTCTAAACAAAGTTTATAATTGTTTTATGCATTTTCTTTTTGAATTCTAACTTGATCAAGCCCAACTGCAAGTTTTGAAATAGTTCCAAGTAAACCTCCAGCAAGCATTCCAAGTAATTCTTGTCTTGATGGTAATTTTGCTAAAGTAATTAATTCTTCTACTGATAATACTTTACCTTCAACTATACCACCTTTAATTTTATAAAATTCATTATCTTTAGAAAATTTGTATATAGCTTTTAAAGGTGCTAAATAATCTTCTTCAGTTGTTATTATAGCTGTTGGTCCTTCTAATACGCTATCTAAACTTCCTTCATCGTTTGCATCTAATGCTCTTTTTATGATATTGTTTTTAATAACTTTGTATTCTGCGTTAGTATCTCTTAATTCATTTCTTAAAGATGTAACTGCGTCTACTGTTATTCCTCTGTAATCTGTTAAAAGTACTAGTTTTGAATTTTTAATTTTCTCTGCTAATGCTTTTACTTCTTCTTCTTTTTGTTTTAAAATTGTTTCACTTGCCATTTTATCTATTCACCTCCTAGATATTTCTTATGTTTATTTTTAATAATTGCATATTTTATGGATATAAAAAATCCAATCTCTATAGCCACAAGGCATAAAGATTGGATTTTGTCCGTATCTCTTATGCCTCGGTAGGACTTACTTATGCCTACTTTCCTTGGCTACTATAATTATTTTTGATCAATATACATTCCAGGTCCCATTGTTGTAGAAACTGCAACACTCTTAATGTATTGTCCTTTAGCTGCTGCTGGTTTTGCTTTTATGATTGCACCCATAATTGCATCATAGTTTTCAGCTAATTTTTCTGCACCAAATGAAACTTTACCAAAACCTAAATGAATAATATTTGTTTTATCTAATCTGTATTCTACTTTACCAGATTTAATATCATTTATAGCTTTTGTTACATCCATTGTAACTGTTCCTGATTTAGGGTTAGGCATTAAACCTTTTGGTCCTAATACTTTACCTAATCTACCAACAACACCCATCATATCTGGAGTTGCTACTATTACATCATAGTCAAACCAGTTTTCTTTTTCAATTTTTGGTATTAATTCTTCTGCTCCAACAAAATCAGCTCCTGCTTTTTCAGCTTCTTCTGCTTTTGCACCTTTAGCAAATACTAATACTTTTAATGTTTTACCTGTACCATTTGGAAGTACTGTTGTACCTCTAACTTGTTGGTCAGCGTGTTTTGAATCTACACCTAATTTAACATGTAGTTCTACAGTTTCATCGAATTTAGCTTTTGGCATTTTTTCGATAAGCTCTAGTGCTTCTTTAATGTTATATAACTTGTTTTTTTCAACAAGTTTTGAACATTCGTCAAATCTTTTTCCCATTTTCTTTCCTCCTTTTGGTTTTAACGAAACTTAATTGTTTCTCCCATATTTATTAAACTATTACTTGTTTAATATTTTGACTTTTTTAAGTATACACTTAAACTTAGTCAGCTACTATAACACCCATAGATCTTGCAGTACCTGCAACCATACTCATTGCTGCTTCTAATGATGCTGCATTTAAGTCTGGCATTTTTTCTTTAGCAATTTCTTCTACTTGAGCTTTAGTTATTGTTCCAACTTTGTCTCTGTTTGGTTTTCCTGAACCTTTTTGAATTTTAATTGCTTTTCTGATTAATACTGCTACTGGTGGTACTTTTGTTATGAATGTGAAAGATTTATCTTTATAAACTGTTATAACTACTGGTATTATCATACCTGGTTGGTTTGCAGTTCTATCGTTAAATTCTTTTACGAATTGCATAATATTAACACCACTTGAACCTAATGCTGGACCTACTGGTGGAGCTGGTGTAGCTTTACCTGCTTCAATTTGTAATTTAATAATATTACTAATCTCTTTTTCTGCCATTTCTAGCACCTCCTTTAAGTTTTGATGTATAACATCTAAATAATTATAGATTTATTAATATGGTTATAATCATCTTTCGATAACTACTTCCATTTTAAACTAGTTTATTTTTGTAACTTGTGAAAAATCAACTTCTACTGGAGTTTCTCTTCCAAACATAGATATTGATACTTTTACTTTATGCTTGTCTTTGTTTATCTCTGTAACATTTCCAATGAATCCATCAAATGAGCCTCCTGCTATTTTTACAGAATCTCCTATTGAATAATCAAAGTTTACTGATGGTATTTCAAATCCCATTTGTCTTATTTCTTCCTCTGTTAAAGGAATAGGGTCTGTTCCAGAACCAACAAATCCAGTAACACCTCTTGTATTTCTTACAATATACCATGTTGCTTCAGTTACAATCATTTTTACTAAAACATATCCTGGAAAAACTTTCTTTAACTCAACTTTTTTCTTTCCATTCTTTATTTCAATTTGTTCTTCCATAGGAACAACAATCTCAAAAAAGTAGTCTTCAAGTTCTCTGTTTTTTACAGTTTTCTCCAAGTCAGTCTTAACTTTATTTTCATATCCTGAATATGTATGTACAACATACCATCTTGGCTCTAATTCCTGATTTTCTTGAGACATTTTTTAGCCTCCTTCATTATTTAATTTAATATGTTTTATTCAGCAACTTCAGAATTAGTTACTGTGTCATTTTGATCTGCTGTATTTTCTGTATCACTGGCTTCTGAATTAACATTTTCTACAGTATTTGTGCTTTCACTTGCTGTATTATTTGACTCTACCATTGATTTGATTTTGTTTATACCATATGTATTCATTTTTTCAAATGCAAAATCCAATACAAAAACTATAGCAGCAGTAATTAATACTATTGTTATAACAGCAACAGTGTTATTTACTAGTTGCTTTGGTGTTGGCCATATTACTTTTTTTAGTTCTGCTTTGAAATCTTTAAAAAAGTATTTATTTTCTTTTTTACTTTTGTTTTCTTTTGCCATGTTTCTTCCCCCTTAAAAAGGTTAATTATTTTGTTTCTTTATGAGTTGTACGTTTTTTGCAGTATTTGCAATATTTAACAATCTCTAATCTGTCAGTATTATTTTTTTTGTTTTTCTCTGTTGTGTAATTTCTTCTTTTACATTCTGTACATTCTAATGTAATTGCTTCTCTTGCTCCTTTAGCAGCCATTTAAAACACCTCCACTGTCTATTTTTTTGTTTATTTTTTATTATTTTACATATTTTAAAAAGCATATGCACTCCACATATGCTTTAATATTTTACCATAGAATTGTTGTAAAGTCAAATAAATTTGGTACTTTTTTCAATTTTTTTAATAATTTTTCATTTTACATATTAATGTATGGTTTTATTTATATATAAATTTTTCTTTTAACCTTTGTATCCCATCAATTTAGGAACAATTTGTTTTTTCCTTGACAATAATCCATCTATATATACTCCTTGATATATTTGATTTAATTCCATTGCATCTTGTAATTTTTCTTCTGCATTTTCACAATATATCATGTATGAACCTTTTTTAATTATATCTGTTAAATACATTACTATAAATGAATATCCTTTTGCTTCTTTTATTTTTTCCATTGCTTCTATGTATTTTTCTTTTTCTGATAATATTTCATCTGCAGATAAAGTAAATACTTGTGATATTCCTACTTTTTCTCCATCTATTGAAAATACCTTTAAGTCTCCATTTATTACCTCTTCTGCTGTCTTTCCAAATATATTTGTTCCTGCTCTAAACATTTCCATTGCATATTTTTTTCTATTTAATCCTGCTATATCTGCTAAATTATTCGCCACTTCTTTATCTACTTGTGTAGTTGTTGGGCTTGTAAAGTTTAATGTATCTGATATTATTCCTGAATACATTATTCCTGCAATATCTTTAGGAATTTCTACTCTGGCTTCTTGATACATTAAGTATACTATTGTATTTGTACTTCCTACTCCCATATTTCTAAAGTTTATAGGTTGTGATGTTGTTAAATCTCCTATTTTATGATGGTCAACTATTTCTACAATTTCCGCTTCTTCTAGCCCTGTAGCACTTTGTTCTAATTCATTATGATCTACTAATATAACTTTTTGTCTATTCTTTTGTTTAATATCTGTCATACGAATTAAACCATCACATTTTCCTTTTTCATCTACAACAGGATAATTGTTGTATCCTTGTTTTGAACTTATATCAATTAAAGTATCATAATAATCTTTTTTATTTACGCTTTCTATTCTTGCATTATTTAATAAATTTCTTACATATCCACTTAGTCCTATTAATTTTGCAGTATGGAATGAATCATAGTCTGTTGAAATTACATTTACGCAATTTTCTTTTGCTAATTTAAGTTGTTCTTCTGTTAATTGTTGACCACCTATAGCAATTAGTAACTTTACTTTGCTATTTAATGCGTAATCAACTACTCTGCTTCTATTTCCTACTATTAAAATTGTTTCGGTATCTAATTTTATATCACTTAATATTGTATTGCTTCCATATGCTGCAACTAATATATTTCCTGAGATTTCTTCTTCACATTTATATATTTCTTTTCCTTTTAAAGTTTCCACAATATTATCATAAGATGTTATTACTTTGTTAAAGTTTCCACTAATTAATTCGTTTGCTATTGTCTTTAATGTTATTAAACCTAAAAGCTTTTTATTTTCAGCAATTACAGGTATTGCTGTTACATTTTTCTCTCTTATAAATTCATATGCTTTTAGTATACTTACACTTTCTTTTACATAATAATCTTTATAATACTCGATATCTTCTATTTTTAATTTTACATCATTAATAAATTCTGGTACTTTTATTCCAAAATTCTTTAGTACAAATTCTGTTTCTGTATTTAAAGAATCTAATATTACAGGCTTAGTATTTTGTCCTTGTTTATTTTTTAAATATGAAAGTGCTATAGCTGATGTAACTGCGTCTGTATCTGGATTTTTATGACCAAATATATATGTTTTTTTCATTTTATATTACCCCTTTCTTTTATGTAGCTTATGTAAATCAATTAAAAATTTTACTACTTTTTTCGACACTTGTCAACTCGTTTGTACTTTTTTCTTCTTTTTAACGCAAAAAACGTAAAAATTGTAGACATCATTTTACCCACAATAATTTTACGCTAACCTTCTTTTTTCAAAAAAGAGAAAAGACCAATCTAATCTTTTCTCTTTTTACTAATCATTTTTTTTTTTTTTTACAGAGTATCCAAATTTACCTATTTTTTTATTTAAAGAATAATAACCGCCGTTAGCATATGCTATTAAATCACATTTACTTATATCAAAAGCTCCTTTTTCGTCTATATATTTTTCATCTGCATCTATTGACAAAACTTCTGCTATAAACATGTGATGACTACCTAATTCTACTATCTCTTTTACTCTACATTCAACTGCTACCGGGCTTTCTTTTATAATTGGGCATTTTACATGATTTGCTTTTTCTTTAGTTAGCTTCATTTCTTTAAATTTATCTACATTTTTTCCGCTTTTTACTCCACACCAATCAGTTGCATATGCCAATTTTTCGTTTGTCAAATTTATTACAAATTCTTTAGATTCTTTTATTAAATTATAAGAATATCTTTCTGGTCTAACCGATATATAGCACATTGCTGGATTTGTGTTTATTATTCCTGTCCAAGCGACTGTCATTATGTTTGATTTTTTCATATCTCCGGAAGTAACCATTACTGCTGGTATTGGATATATAAATGTTCCAGGCTTCCACTCTACTTTAGCCATATTTTATTCCATTCCTCTCTCTTTTCTTTCTTGTCTTGTAGGGGCTGTTTGACTAATACGACCTTTATACATTATTATAGGTTTTAACACTTTTAGCTCTTCTACAAATTCTGCTCTAGTTCCTCGTTTTTCAATATTATTAATGTTTCTTTCATTTTCATCTTTTAGCTTGTCACTATTATTTTCTTTCTCATTTTGTTCTATATTTTCATTTTTTTCTGCGTTATATTTTTCCTTTTTAATTTCTAATATTCTTCCTTGCATATATTCCATTAGTTCATTATATTCTGTTTCTGAAATTTTTCCTTTTGCTAAATCTAATTTTAAAAAATCCTTTATATTACTTTCATATCTCTCTATGCTTCTTCCTTTATTTAAATGTAACATATGGTCTATTTGTTTTTGATAGTTTTGAATTTTATCCATTTTACCAATTCCTCCTTATTTATTTTTTATATATTGCATAGTTTGTTTTATTTTATTGCCTTATGCATTACATATTTTTAAGTAATTAAGTTATAATCTAATAAATTCACGTCTATTATTATTTTTACTTACTTATTTCTATTTATAATACCACATACTGTTTATTTTGTATATATTTTTTCCATTATATTTATTTTTTCTATTTTGTTAATAACTAGTGAGAGTAATCTACAGAAGATATTTTTAGCATTTATTATAATTCTGCAACATTTCTAAAATATAAATATCTCAATTATTATATAAAATTAATATTATATTGTGTAAAATACCTAGTTCATAAAACTTTGTATCACTTTTAATATAATTTATTTGATATACCTAAGTGTTATCTAATATATTACCTAATTATATAATTTAGTAAAATTTTCGGCAATTAGTAACTTATAACATGTATTAATAGTTGCTAAATAAAAGGCCATAAATTAAAAATAAATACTCATTTCTAATTTATAACCTTTTAAAACATAAAAAAAATCTGGCAACAACCTATTTTCTCAGCAGGGTAACCCACAAATATCTTCGGCACATAAAGGCTTGACTTCCGTGTTCGGAATGGGAAC
>CAKPFO010000051.1 GCA_934153805.1 uncultured Clostridia bacterium
ACAGTAAAATTAGGAGCAGACATAGATTTAAGTACAGTATGCGGAGCAAATGTAGGTGGAAAAGAAGTAAGCTGGGAACCGATAGGGTATTATAATAGTAGTGACGATTATTGCTATTTTAAAGGAACTTTTGATGGAAATGATAAAACAATAAATAATATATATATAAATACAAATAAAGATTATCAAGCACTATTTGGATTTAACTATGGAATTTTAAGAAAAATAAAAATTAGTGGTGAAAAAATTAATGGAGGAAAATGTACAGCAGGAATTTCAAGTATAAATTTTGCAAGAATAGAAAATTGCGAAAATAATGTTAATGAAATTATAGGAACAGAGACTACTGGAGGAATAACAGCTGCAAATAGAAAGATTGTTTTAAATTCATGTAATACAGCTAATGTTATAGGAAGTGGAAGTGCGCAAGAAATCTCAGTAGGGGGAGTTGTTGGAAATTGTAATGGAGAAATGTATGGATGTTATAATACTGGAAATATAACAGGAAATATGAATGGAACGCATAATATAAATGTTGGTGGAGTTACTGGATATGTATCAGGAGGAAAAACAATAGTAGAAGGGTGCTACAATTCAGGAAATGTAAATTGTAGTAAAATAAATTCTAATAATACGCAAAGTGTAAGAATAGGAGGAGTAACGGGAACTATATATCCTCAAGGTGCAACATTAAGATATTCATATAGTATAGGAGATGTTCAAGCTACTGATTCAGGGAATTTTATATTAATGGGAAAAAGTATAGGATATAGTTGTTATGGAACAGCTACAAAAGTATTTTCGAATGGTGGAACGGTAATAGGTAGGGAAGATTTTAGTAATACAAGTGAAATAAACAATGTTATTCCAACTCCAGAGAAGATAAATTCAGAATACTTTACAAACGATATTAAAGAAAAAGTAGTAGACGAAACAACAGGCGCGGAAAAAGAAGTTTGGAAATATAACAATGGCTATCCAATTCTAAAATGGCAATTACAGGAAAATCAAGTAGCAGAATAAGGATTACAATAAAAAATATCAAAAAATGTCGATATTTTCTAAAGAAAAATACACAAAAATTATTGACATAAAGCATATAAAAGAGTATATAATTAATATACTAATAATGAATAGCTATTTAATAATTCGAGTGTTTCGCAACTCATAAAAAATGGCGAACTATATATTCGAGTATTTCACAACTCATAAAAATGTGAACAATATATTCGAGCAAAGGTTAGCTCAAAAAAATAACCTGTTTTAATTATGGGGAGTTAAAATTAATTTTAACTTCTCAATTTTTTTATAATAGGAGGAGTTAGATGAAATTAAAGTTTTATGAAGTAGATAGAGAATACAAAAAATATTTAAGAGAAAATGGAGATGAAAAAATTCCCAATATAGATTATGAAAAACATAAAATAATTTAGTTTATAAATTAGGGATGAATGAAGAAACAAGAAAATGTTTAGAATATATAAGTATAATTTTTTTAAAATAAAAGTTTTAAAAATAGTATAAAAAAATAAATATGTATGTTATAATATTAATATGAAAAAAGGAGTTGAGAATTATGACTATGAAACAAAAAGAATTATTTGAAATTATAGAAACATTACCAGAAGAACTTTCAATAAAAGTACTTGATTATATAGAATATCTTAAATTTTCTAATGCAACTAATAATGCACCTAAAAATTTAATAGTTAAAGACAAAAAAGATTTAAAAGAAAAATTGGAAAAAGGACTAAAAGATTTTGAGAGTGGAAATGTATGTACACTTGAACAAGCTTATTTAGAGGTACAAAAAGTGTTAGCAGATTAATTTGGAGGTTTTATAAAGTGGAAAAATATAAAATACAATTAGCTATAAAAGCGAAAGACGATTATAAAAAAATTATCAGTTACTTAAAAAATGAACTATTAGAACCTTCAATTGCAAATAAATATGCAGAACTGATAAGTAATGAAATACAAACATTGGAATATATGCCACAAAAGTATGCTATTATTGATGTTGACATAGCAAAAAAATTAGAATATAGAAAACTTATTATAAAAAATTACATTGCATTTTATAGAATAAATGAAAAAGAAAAAATAGTGGAAATTCATAGAATTTTATACGGTTCATCAGATTGGATGTATGAATTATAATAGAAATAAAAAGAATAAAAAGGAAATTACTGTGTATAGTAATGAGCATGGAACAATATAAAGATAAATTAAGAAAGAAATAATTATACAAACATTCCTAAATGGAAAAATAACTTATAAAACGGTAAATAAAACTTTCTTTTTTGGAAACAGTATGATATAATAATATTATAATCTAAAAAGGAGAGTTTTTGTTATGTTAGGAGATAGAATTAAGTTATATAGAGAAAACAGGAAGATGACTCAAAATGATCTTGCTGATATTTTGGAGGTTAGTGCTGGTACAATTTCGAAATATGAATCAGGTAGCTTAGAGCCTAGTATTGAATCGATAAAAAGATTAGCTGAATTGTTTGAAATATCAATTGATGAATTATTAAATGACGAAGAAGATAAATGTGATATTTCAAAAATAAATGTATTAGACATACTTCGAGAACAAAAAGAAATGAAATTAAAAGGAAATTTATATCATCGAACTCAGGTTTCGTTTGCATATAATACAAATCATATTGAAGGAAGTACCTTAACAGAAGAACAAACAAGATATATTTTCGAAACAAATACTATTTTATTTGAAGGTGATACAGTTGCAAAAGTAGATGATATATTAGAAACAGCTAATCACTTTAAATTAGTTGATTATATGTTAGATGTAGCTGATAAAAAACTAACTGAAAAAATGATAAAAGAATTTCATAAGATTTTGAAAGAAGGTACTTCAGATAGTCGAGTTGAATGGTTTAATGTTGGAGAGTACAAACAAAGAGCTAATACGATAGGAAATGGAATTAAGACAACACCACCCAATAATGTTGAAAAAGAAATGTCAAAATTAATGGATTGGTATAATTCACTTAAACAAGTGGCGGCAAAAGAAATAATAGAATTTCATTACAGATTTGAAACTATACATCCTTTTCAAGATGGTAATGGTAGAATAGGAAGAATTATTATGTTTAAGGAATGTTTAAAAAATAATATTATTCCATTTATTATACAAGATACAGATAAATTATTTTATTATAGAGGATTGAAAGAATACAAAAGTGAAAAAGGTTATTTGACTGATACATGCTTAAATGCACAAGATCAGTATATAAAAATGATAGTATATTTTTTGAAATAAAAGGAGGAACAAATGAAAAATATAAAAGGAATAACGCTAATTGCACTAGTAATTACAATAATAGTGCTAATCATTTTAGCCGGCGTGGCAATAAACTTAACATTAGGGCAAAATGGTTTACTAAACAGAACCAAAGAAGCAAGAGAAAAGTATGAAATAGCATCAGCCAAAGAATATATAGAATTAAAAATAGATGAATGTATAATAGAAAAAGGCGGAGATGCAAGTCTGCAAGATATAATAGACTATTTAGCAGAGGACAGCAATGTAACATACTATGTAGCATTAGAAGAGGTGGGGCTAGTAGCCGGAGAAGTAGATATAGGTTCACCAAAGGAAATATATGTAGTATATAATAGTTATCAATTTAAAATAAATGAAAGTAAAAAAGTAGAATTTATATCAATAGTAGACGTAGATTTAGAAGGAAAAGTAAGTATAGAGGCACAAGTAAAAGAGCATTTAGGAAAGAATGCAGATGAAAAATATGAAGCAAAAGTATTGTTGAAGGCAACAGGAGACGCAGAAATATCAAAACTAGAAATACAAAATCCAGATGGGACAAGCTTAACATTAGAGCCAGATGGATTAACAACAGTAGGAAAAGATATGACAATAGAATTTGATAAGACATACAAAGTAATCCTAACAACAGCAAATGGACATAGATACACGAAAAAGATAATAGAAAAATCAGAAGAAACAATAATGAACGCAGAGCAATTAGCAAGCTTTAGAGATAGAGTGAATAGTGGCTTAACATATGAAGGAAAAACAGTAAAATTAGGAGCAGACATAGATTTAAGTACAGTATGCGGAGCAAATGTAGGTGGAAAAGAAGTAAGCTGGGAGCCGATAGGAAATTATAGTGCAAATAATTCGCTTGTTTTTTCTGGAATATTCAATGGAAATAATTATCAAATTTCTAATTTTTATTTAAAAGCTAATGAGAATCTTCAAGGTTTATTTGGAAAAAATACAGGAATAATAGAGAATATAAAAATATATGGAAATATTTACTGTAATGGAAAAGAAAAACATTTAGGAGCTATTACAGGAACAAACGAAGGAATTATAAAATACTGTTTTAATAATGTACGAATAGATGGATATGAAACGTCAGGAGGAATTGCGGGAAGTACAAACAATAATTCTCAAATAGAAAGGTGCCAAAATAATGCATACATTTATGGAGAGGAAGCTGGAGGCATAGTTGGTAGAAGTTATAATGGAATTATAAAAGAATGCATTAATAATGGAGATATCCAAAATGTTACTTCTGGTGGAATAGTTGGGTATTTTATAACTGGAAAGATATATAATTGCTATAATACAGGAAAAATACAAACATCATCTGTTCGAGCAGGAGGAATATGTGGGGCAGCTGGATGGTCTGGATATGCTACAGCATATTTATATAATTGTTACAATAAAGGAAGTATAGTTGGAAGTAGCTATGTAGGAGAAATTATAGGACTAAATAACGCCAATGGAGGGACATCACAAACTATAAATTGCTATTCTAGCGGAATAACTGCTGAAAAGCTTAATAATGGACAATATAGTGATAATGCCTTTACAAACGATATTAAAGAAAAAGTGGTAGACGAAACAACAGGCACAGAAAAAGAGGTTTGGAAATATAACAATGGTTATCCAATTCTAAAATGGCAATTACAGGAAAATCAAGTGGCAGAATAGCAAAATTTAATGAATATTTAACCAAAAGCGTGAAATGTAAATTTTCACGCTTTTAAAATTTTTTTCGCGTATAATTTTTCCTAATTTAGAAACAATAACAATATAAACAAAAGTTAGAAATAAAGGAGGAAAATTATGAAAGCAACAGGTGTTGTAAGAAGAATAGATGATTTGGGAAGAATAGTTATTCCAAAGGAAATAAGAAAAACATTAAGAATAAAAGAGGGCGATCCATTAGAAATATTTACAGATAGAGAAGGACAAGTAATATTAAAAAAATATTCTCCAATAGGAGAACTTTCTGAATTTGCCACAGAATATGCTGAAACATTAGCAAAAACAACAGGTCATATAGCCTGTATTACAGATAAAGATACTGTAATAGCAGTCTCAGGTGGACCAAAAAAGGAATACCTTGAACAAGGAATAAGTAAAGACTTAGAGAAAATAATGGATGAAAAGGAAATTTATATAAGCAAAGAAAATAATGATGTATCTATTCCTGTAACTCAAAATAGTAGTAATGACAAAAGAAACAATTCACAAGTAGTATATCCAATAATATCAGATGGAGATGTTATAGGAACAGTAATATTATTATCAAAGGATGCAAATACTAAAATGAGTGATGTAGAAAAGAAAGTTGTACAGTCAGCAGCAAGCTTTTTGGGAGCACAAATGGAATTATAGCAAATAGAAAAATATTACAGAAATGTTACAAATTTACATTTTGATTACAAATTGGCTTTAAGTATTGATTAAAAGTAAAATATGTAGTATAAAATAAGGTAATAAAAGTATTGCAATACAAAGGAGGAGTAAGTCGATGGAAGAAAAAAATGTAAATATGGCAGAACCAATGAATGGTGGAGTTGAATACGGAAAAGCAGAAGCTTTACCTACTAAAGTTAATGCTTGGACAAAAATTAAAAACTTTTTATTCCAAGAAATAACTGTAGAATTAACACCAAAGCAAGAAAAAGTATTCCAAGAGGTACATGATTTTTGGCATCAAGATGTAACATGGCAAGGAATAAAAGATTTTTGGTTACAAGATATCGAAATAACTTTATAAATGATTAGAGGTATGATGGACATATCTCTTTTTTATTGTAAATTCCTCTAGGATTTATATAAAAATGAAAAATTTTTAATAAATATTGTATAAAAGAAAAATCTGTATAAAAGTAGTTGAAATGTTACAATAAAATTACAAAAAATGGAAATAAAACAGGACAATTTATATCTTTTTAAGGAACTGAATAGACTATAAAAATAAGACAAAAAACAGTTTCCATTTTTTGACATTTTTAAAAAGAAAAAGACGCAAACCCTTACAACATAATAGGTTGACATAAATAGAAAAAGTCAAGAATTGTAAAAAAATGTAAACAAAAAATGCAAAATAAATGGCAAAAAATGTTTACTTTTTTGAATTCATTTGATACAATGAGGACGCAAAAATAAATTATAGGAGGAGGATAAAATGAATAAGACAGTTTTAAGGGTAACAACATTATTTATTTTATTATTAGCTATCATATTACTTCCAAGTATTACATCAGCTGAAACAAATAGTATAATAGTAAAGCAAACAAAAGATTACATAATTTACAACGAAAGCATGATGAATGAAGAATTCACATTTGCTTTTAGTGATACTAATGAAAAAACAAATTTAATTTTCTTTCCATCTGCAAAAGATGCAAATAGCACAGATGCAAAAAATGTGGCTTATGTTGATGATACAACAAGAAGCTATGTGAGTGAAACATCAGATACATACTTTTTTGTAAGAAATAAAAAAGGAGAATATGTAATTGATGCAGAAAAAATCAATTTAAAAAATGCATTTGACAAAGAGCTAGTAGAAACAACAACTAAAAGAATAAAAGTAGATACAACAAAAAGCAACGTTACTACTGCAACAATAGATGGAGTTAAAACAGAAGTAACAAAAGGAAAAGTAGAAATAACAGATAACAGCGATGCACAATACTCATATATATTAATTAAATTACCAACAAATGAAGAAAATAACTATTCAAAATTGATGAATTTAGCAGAAAAGATATCTAATAAAGATGAATTAGATAAATTGAATTTTATGCAAAAATTAGAATTGATGAATAGTTTTTATGCTATATATACACAATTAGAGCCAAAGCAAAATGATAGTGCATGGCTACCAGTTGAAAATTTAGAAATCTTACAACCACAAGATTCTAAAAATGGAGAGCAATATATAGTATTTATTAAAAGTGCTAATGGTAATGAAACAACAATAGATGCACAATTTATGACTTGCTATGATAAATATAATCCAATATATGAAAAAGAAACAGTTACGATAAAAGAAACATCTAAGCTTCCAGTTACATATGATAGTATTGCATTAATAGTAATATTTGCAATCGTTATAGTAGCTATAGTTATTGTATTAGTAGTAAGAAAAAAAGCAAGCAAAAAAGAGGAAAATAAATAATGAAAAAATTTTGTGATATTCTTCTAGTGATGCTAATTATTATAGCAATTGTTGTTGGAATATTAATATGCAATAAATATGTAGGAAGACAAAAAAACGAAAAGAAACTATCAGAAATAGTTACAGCAATAGAAAATATAGATGTTGCTGAGGCACAAAAAAAGCAAGAAAAAATAAAAATTGAAGGATATGAGGTTGAAGGAATTATAGAAATTCCAAAAATCAATATAAAGTATCCAATAATAAATGAAACAAATGATGCTGCGATGAAAGTGTCAATTACTAAATTTTGGGGCAATAAAATAAACGAAATAGGTAATTACACTATGGCAGGTCATAACAACAAAGATGGTACGATGTTTGGAAAAACAAAGTATTTGGAAATAGGCGACACTATAAAAATGACCGATTTAAGTCTTAATACTATAGAATATGAAATATTTAAAATTTACACTATAGATCCAGATGATGTAACATGTGTAGAAAGTATAGAACCAGGCACTAGGGAAATAACATTGATAACATGTACAAATGGACACAAAAATAGACTTATTACAAAGGCAAGAGAAATAGAAAGCTAATTATTTAATAGGGGGGTAAAAAATGAAAGCACGATTTAATTATAAGAGTAGAAAAACTATTATAGTTACAATAGCTATTGTTGCATTATTAGCATTATCTGCTACAGGTGTATATGTGTTTACAAAAGGTAATGATAATGCAGAAGCTTTTACAGAGAATAATACTGTAATAGATGGCTCTTCTCAAGCAGGTTCAGAAGAGAATCAAACTACTCAAAGTGATGAACAAACGATACAACCAAATATAGATGGACAGAATGGTACAACAACAGAAAATAATGAACAAGGAACAACAGAAAATAATACTCAAAATACTACAGGACAGGGAACAACAAATGTATCTGGAGGTACAACAACAAGTACTACTGCTCCAACTGTTCCAAATAATGAGTATGTAACAGAAAGACAAGAAGAAGTAGAGAGATTAGTTGCAGAAGATTATTTAGTTGGATGGACACCAATTAGTTTAGCTGCAATTACAAGTAACATTGAGCTAAATAAAGATGAACTTGTACCAGAATTTGAAATTGAAAAAGTTGCTACTTTAGTAAATGGAGAAGAAATTGTTAAGGATGAAAATGGAAAAGTAGAAACTAAAGTTCAAAAAGGTGATAAAGTTACATATACAATAACAATTAGAAATACAGGTAATGTAACATTACAAGACATAAATATTTCAGATGAATTAATAAATTATAGTGAAACAATAAGAGTTTTAGCTATCGGGGATGAAATCGTAAAGACAGTAGAATATACAGTAAATGAACAAGATATGAACGAAGACGAGGAAATTGTAAATGTTGTAAAAGCAACAGTTACAGACCAAACAAATCCAGATAAAACTATAGAAAAAGAAGACGAAGAAATAGTACCAGTTAATCCATATATAACAGTAAGTGGAGAAAAAACATGGGTAGACTATGACAACAAAGAAAATACAAGACCAGAAACAATTACTGTTGAAATATTAAATGGAAATGATGTAGTAGACACAATAACAGTAACAGCAGAAAATGGATGGAGCTATACATCAAAAGAATTACCAAAATATGATGCAGAGAATAACGTTATAAACTATACAGTAAGAGAGCAAAGTGTAGAAAAATACACAACAACAGTAGAAGGAACAGCAATAGCAAACACATTAAATTATGTACCAATGGTAACAGTAAGTGGAATAAAAACATGGGTAGACTATGATAACAAAGAAAATACAAGACCAGAAACAATTACTGTTGAAGTATTAAATGAAACTGAAATAGTAGACACAATAACGGTAACAGCAAAAAATGGATGGAAGTATACATCAAAAGAACTACCAAAATATGATGCAAATAATAATGTAATAAACTATACAGTGAGAGAGCAAAGCGTAGATAAATACACAACAACTGTAAATGACAAGAATATAACAAATACATTAAACTATGTACCAATGGTAACAATAAGTGGAACAAAAACATGGGTAGACTACAATAACCAAGAAAATACAAGACCAGAAAAAATAACTATAGAAGTATTAAATGGAGAAAAAGTAGTAGATACAATAATAGCAACAGCAGAAAACGGATGGAAGTATACATCAAAAGAGCTTCCAAAATATGCAGATAAAAATGCAACTACACCAATAGTATATACAGTAAGAGAAGCAAATGTAGATACAAAATATGAAGCAACAGTAGTTGAAAACAACATAACAAACACAATAAAAGATGTACCAATGGTAACAATAAGCGGAGAAAAAACATGGGTAGACTACAATAACCAAGAAAATACAAGACCAGAAAAAATAACTATAGAAGTATTAAATGGAGAAA
>CAKPFO010000052.1 GCA_934153805.1 uncultured Clostridia bacterium
AATTTTGGTAGTACTTATTTACTACCGCTTGGTTTCTTCAAAGGTTTGTTTATTGTTTACTTTTCAATGTACTTTTTCGTCACGCTTTTGTGTAACGAATTGTATTTTACTACTTTTAAAACAGTTTGTCAATACTTTTTTTAAAAAACTTTTAAAAGTTTTTTAAGTGATATTTTAGTGCAAAATAATAAACTAGTAAGCTATGTTTTCGTGTAATTTTGTCTGTGTTTTTTACTAATTTATCTATAGTTTTTTATCTGTTTCCTAAGTACTTATTTATAATACCATACGGAAATAATAATGTCAATAGTTTTTTTAAATATTTTGTCGATTTTTTTGTTTTGTTTTTTATTTAATTTTCATTTCTCTCAGGTACTTTTTTATCTTATCATATTTTATAACTAAATGCAAGCCTTTTTTATATTATTTTTCTATTTTTTTGCATTGATAGACATTGTTTTTTATATTTCTACTAATATAATATCTTCTCCAATACACTTTATGTTTTGCCATGGTATAACTATATCATTTGCATTTGAAAATATCCCTAAGATTTTATTACTTCCTGGTACTATTATAGATGTTATATTTCCATTTTCCAAATCTGCGCAAACATCCTGAACATATCCGAAGTCTTTTTCCATCCTTTATATTAATTACTTCTTTATGTTTAAAATCTAATCCTTTTTGTCCCATATGTTTTTTTCTCCTCTGTTTTATTATATTATATAAGAAGAAAAAAATTACCTGTTTTCTATTTTATAGCTATTATTTAACTTTTATAAAAAAACTATTGAGGACAGGTTGTTTTAGTTTAACTCTATCATTTTAAATTTGCTAAACAAAAAACTTTCTGTCTTCAATAGTTTATTTATATATTCTTTTTATATGTTCTATTGCGCTTTTTTCAAGTCTTGATACTTGTGCTTGTGATATTCCTATCTCACTCGCAACTTCTATTTGTGTCCTTCCTTCAAAAAATCGTTTATTTACTATCATTTTTTCTTTTTCATTTAGTTTTTTCATTGCTTCTAATATTGTTATATTCTCAGCCCATGTTTCATCCGTGTTTTTCGAATCACTTACTTGGTCTAATACAAATATTTTTTCTGTTCCATCTCCATAGACAGGCTCTTGTAGTGATATCGGTTCTTGTATTGCATCTAGGCAAAATACAATTTCTTCTTTATCTACTTCTAGTTCTTTAGCGATTTCTTCTATAGTTGGCTCTTTCATATTTTCTTTTATCATTTTTTCTTTAAAGCTTAATGCTTTATACGCTAAATCTCTAACAGATCTGCTTACTCGTATCGGATTATTATCTCTTAGGTATCTTCTTATTTCTCCTATTATCATTGGCACTGCATAAGTTGAAAACTGTACGTTTTGTGACAAATCAAAATTATCCATTGCTTTTATTAATCCTATGCATCCAACCTGAAATAAATCATCTGCATTTTCTCCTCTTCCGTAGAATCTTTTTATCACACTCAATACTAATCTTAAATTACCATTTACAAATTTATCTCTTGCCTGTTCATTTCCTTCTTTTATTTCTTTTAATAGTTCATTTTTTTCTTCCATTGATAATACTGGTAGTTTAGATGTGTCCACCCCACATATCTCTACTTTTTTTATCAAAGAAAAAACCTCCTTTGGTTCTTAATTATTTTAAGTATTTCCAAATTTGGTTTTTTTATGCTACTTTTTTATATACAGAAAAAGTTAAGAGGGCTCCTTTATTAAAAGTACCCTCCTTTATCATTATATTGTTATCTTTTCTTTGTTAGCCTCTCTTTTTCTTTTTAATGCTGTAAAGTAATCTTGAGTTCTTTTTGCTTTTTCAGGTGCAGCATTTTCTACACTTCTTTTTTCCATTGCAGTTACAGTAGTATCTTCTACTATATTGTCTTCGATTGCCCTTATTAAAACTAATTCAAAAACCTTTCTCGATATTCCATATGATGCTGCTAAATTCTCTTTCGATATGTCCGGATTATCAGCAAAATCTGTAGCCATCTTTCTTATTTCATCGTTGGTATACGAAATAGCTATATATTCGCATCTTTGTGAGTACATTTTTGAATATTTAACTTTACTACTACATCCTGCATTTTGATTGTGTAGTTTTTGATTTGCTACTGCTTTGTTCATAGCTTTTGAAACAACTGCGTCATTAACTAGATTAGTAACTATTGCATATTCTATTATTTTGTAATAGCATGATATGCTTATATTATACTTTGTGGTATAATACGTCCGAGCAAACTGAGCTTCTGAGTTAGCATATTCTTCTGTCATTTTTTTGCAAAAATTGTTAAACTCATTGTAGAGCATGCTCTTTTTTAATTGTTCAAAACTCCGCTTTCTCATACAGCAACCTCCTTTTAGTTAAAATAGAGTCATCCTGCCTAATTGTTGCTTTGATTATATCATTTTCCTTTATTGTTGTCCAGCATTTTTGCATTATTATCCGCGTTTTGCTCATTATATCTTTCTTCATTTTAGATATTATTTTTTTCTCTAATCTAGATATGTAACTTTGTGATATTCCGTAGCATATCTGCAACCTCTTTTTGTGTTTTTTCATCTCCACTATTAAATCCAAATCTTAATTCCATTATGTTCTTTTCTCGGCGGCTCAACTTTTCTATTGATGCTTTAAGTAGTTTCCTATCCACTTCGTCTTCTATTCTTCTAGAAGTTATATCCGGATCGGTTCCTAATATATCTGATAACAGTAGTTCGTTTCCATCTCCATCTTGATTTAATGGTTCATCTATTGAAATTTCTCCTTTTATTCTATTGCTTCTTCTCAGGTACATTAATATTTCATTTTCTATACATCTAGAAGCATATGTTGCTAATTTTATTTTTTTATCTGTGTTAAATGTATTTACTCCTTTCATTAATCCAATTGTTCCTATAGATATTAAGTCCTCTAATCCTACTCCTGTATTTTCGAATTTTTTTGCTATATATACAACTAGCCTTAGATTTCTTTCTACTAGTGTTTGTCTTGTTTCCAATTTTCCTTCTGAAAGTTCATCTAATAATTTTTGTTCTTCTTCAGATGTTAATGGCGGCGGTAAATTACTATTTCCACCTATGTAATAAATTGGTAAGTTTTCTATTTCTTCATTGTCTAAAAATTTAGTATAAATTGTATTAATACTATTTACTAGTACTTGTAATATATTCATCTTTCTCATCCTTTCTTAATTTTCAAATCTTGTTGTTATTAAATTTTAGCAAGAGATTTTTCATTTTCCCCCTCTAATATATCTAGTCCTAGTAGAGCATTATAGTTATTCTTTTTGCTCAATTTTTTATCGTATATTCCTATTATTACATTTTCTAATTCTTCTTCATTTGAATCTAATTCTATTTTCACTTTACTTGCTTTTATTCCCAATAGTAATCCGTTTTGTTTTCCCAAAGAAGTAAAAGGAATTACTTTAAATTTTGATATATACTCTACAATTTCTTTATCATAAATTTCACTAGCTATCTCACCCCCTATTATTTTGTCTAAATTATTTAATATTTTATATGGTATGATTTCATATAAAATATCTTTTTCTACTACAATTACAGGCATTCTACTTATTGGGTCCTTTAGCATGTTACCCGTATCTATCATCGCTTTTGCTTTTACGCTTTTTTCTTTCATATATATTGTAATCTCACAAAACATATCTTTTTTAGTCATTCTATATTTTACAACCTTGAATGCTACTACTGTTATTGCAAATCCTACTATTCCTCCTAGTAATGCTATTTTTAATGGATACGTTCCTATGTACATTCCATTTTTCATCAATATTTCTTGCGGTTTTACAAAATATAAAAGTGCAAATGCACATCCACCAAATACAAAGGAAGTTAAATAAAATATTACTATTTGTTTCATTAGTAATTTTATATTTTTAGCATTGTACGCTATGTATACCATTGCTATTGAAAGTATAATTTTTATAAAAAAATTTGAATATATTTCTACTATTTGCATATATGCAAGTATTGAATATACTCCTCCTAGTAATGCCGATATTATTAACCTAAAATGGTTTCTTTTAATCTTTAATATATAACTTGTAGAAAATAGAATAATATAATTCATACATAAGTTTTCTATTAATACAACATCTATATAAATTGTCATAGCTAACTCCTTCTTGCGACCTTTGCTATATATTACTACCTTTTGTTTAAAATTTCTGTCATTTCTTAGGCGCGAAAAAAAGAAATAATCTACAAATTTAGATTATTTCTTTTATATTTTTGTTTAATATTATTTTTTATTTTTACTAATGACAATTTACTATTTTATCCCTTTGTTTTTGTTTCTTAAGAAAGAAGGAATGTCTAAGTCATTTGCTGAATTTGCATTATCAACTGGAGCTGGTATTGAATTTATTTTTTCTCCCCAAGCTCTATCAACTATGCTGTTCACATTTGCAGCTGTTACTGTTCCTGGTTCTTTTTCAAAACCTGTAGCTATAACTGTTATAACTATATCTTCATCTAGGCTTTCGTCTATTACTGCACCAAAGATAATGTTAGCTTCTGGGTCTACACTTCTTTGTACTAATTCTGCTGCAGTATTTACTTCGTGTAATCCTAAGTTTGGGCCACCAGTAATATTAATAATAACTCCTCTTGCACCTTCAATTGATGTTTCTAGTAATGGACTTTGTACAGCTTGTTTTGCGGCATCTTCTGCTCTATTTTCACCAGAAGCTCTACCAATACCCATATGTGCCATCCCTGTGTTTAACATTATTGTTTTTACATCTGCAAAGTCTAAGTTTACTAATCCTGGAATTGCAATTAAGTCTGATATACCTTGTACACCTTGTCTTAATACATCATCTGCCATTTTAAATGCTTCTACTATAGATGTTTTTCTGTCTATTATTTGTAATAGTTTATCGTTTGGTATAACTACTAATGTATCTACTTTACCTTTTAAGCTTTCAACACCACGGTCAGCTTGTGATAATCTCTTTTTACCTTCAAATGTAAATGGTTTTGTAACAACGCCTATTGTTAATATTCCCATTTCCTTTGCACATGCTGCTACGATTGGTGCAGCTCCAGTACCTGTTCCTCCACCCATTCCGGCTGTAACAAATACCATATCAGCTCCGCGAAGTGCTTCTTGAATTTCTGATTTGCTTTCTTCTGCTGCTTGTGCTCCAATGTCAGGATTTGCTCCTGCTCCTAATCCTCTTGTTATTTTTTCTCCTATTTGAATTTTAGTTGCTGCTTTTGATAATAATAGTGCTTGTCTATCTGTATTTACTGCTATAAAATCTACTCCTTTTATTCCAGAGTCTACCATTCTGTTTACAGCATTGTTTCCTGCTCCACCTACACCTATTACTTTTATTGTAGCAGTTCCGTCTAACATTGCGTTTTCATCTACTCCATCCATATACATTATAATTTCCTCCTTATTTTGAACAATCCTTTTGTTCTTTACATCTTTGTTTTATATCTTTTGATTTTAATATTGAAATCTCATTTTACGAATAGAAAAATTCTTTTATTTTTTCTATTATCGTTTTTAACATACTTTCTTTTGTATTAGAATCTATGCTACTTGATACTGATTTTGCAAATGGTCTTGCTGCTATATATCTAACCAATGAATATGCCGTTCTATATTCAGGTCTTACAGTACTTATTAGTCTTCCTGTTGCTATCTTTACAGGTATATTTAGTATAACTTTTCCTGCTACATCACTTTTATTTATATTAGTTATTCCTTGTCCTGTAATTATTACATTATTTATTCTTTGCTTTATTCCCTGAGATGCTATATCTTTATTTACTAATGCAAATATTTCTTCTATTCTTGCTTCTATAACTTCTATAAGTTCTGAGCTTTTTATTACTTTCGCTTTGCTATCTCCTCTATATGTATTTAGTATTATTTCATTATCATTGTCTATATATGATTTCATTGCTAAACCATATTGTCTTTTTAGTCTATCTGCTTCTTCTTCTGATATATTTAATACTAGAGCAATATCTGATGTTATGCTCTCCCCTCCTAAAGGAATTGTATTAGTGTATATAAATCCATTTGATTCAAATACTCCTATATCTGTATTTCCAGCACCTATATCTAATAGCATTACATTATCATTTAGCTCATTATTATCTAACATTAAGTTTCTTTCCGCTAATGTTACGGGTACAAATCCATCAATTTCTAGTCCTGCTTTTCTAAATATATTTGATAGTTGTTTTATATAGTCTTTATCTGCTAGTATAACTTGTGCAGTTAATGTAAAATATGAACTTAAATTTCCGACTGGATCTGTAACTACTTTTCCATCTTCTAGTATGAACTTATCTGTTATTATATCTATCATAACTTTGCCGTCTGGTACTTCTACATCCCTAACTTGCATAATTCCAGAAGATACATCTTTTACAGATATTCCTGCATATTTATCTTTTGCTTCTTTTGCTATACTATTTTGCACAATTGTAACATATCTACCTGGAATTGTAACATATGATGAATTAATTTTAAGCTCTGTTTCATTTTCAGCTTCTTCTACGACCTTTGAAATTGCTAGGGCAATTTCATCTTCATCTATTATCTTTGTTTTCTTTATTCCGTTACATTTGTGACTAGTATTGCAAATAACTTCAATCTGATTAAAATTATTGACTTCTCCTACTACTAAACTTACTTTAGAAGTTCCTATGTCAATACCTACAATAATATCTCCTATAGCCAAAGTAACTCCTCCAATTTTTTCTTGTTTTATTTCTTCCATAGAATATTATATTTTACAAAAAAAGTCAATAGAAATCGTTATATTTTTGTAATATTTTTGTAACCTTTTTGTAATAATGTTTTATTTTGTGTTTTTATGTAAAATTATATAACTTTTTCTATTGTTTTTTTGACATTTTTTCTATTATATTTCATTTATTATTATAATTATTTATTTTCTTCATTAGCTTGTTTTATTGTGGCTTCTGCCTTTGCTATTATTTTTCTACTTGCTAATTTCTCTACGTAGTATCTACGAATTGTACCTAAATTGTTGAACATTCTTCCAACAAATACTATAACTGCTGCTAGGTATATATCCACATTTAATTTTTCTCCTAAATATGTAAGCGCCATTGCTAATATTGCATTTACAAAAAATCCTGATATAAATATTTTTATGTCAAAATTTCTTTTTAGAGTAGACGTTATTGCTCCAAATACAGAATCTAGAGCTGCTATTATTGCTATTGCTAGATAGCCTGAATATGTATATGGTATTGTTGGTATGTTTGCTCCTATTAAAGCTCCTATTAAGCATCCTATTATAATTGCTACAAAAATCATCTTTACTCTGCCTCCTTTGCATATCTAAATTGCATTAAATTATTTTGACTTCTATACGCTGGTATTTTTATATTTTTTTCTATTGTCATTTTTACTGTTTTACCTGAGCTTGTATACATATCTATAAAACCACTGTTTTTTAGACTTAATGCACTAGATAGATATGTTTGATTTCCTATTGCTTTTACTACATATGGTGATACTACTCTTTCTTCATTTACTAAAATTGTATCATTTACTTCTACAATATCAGTCATTCCAACAACTCTAACATCGTTTATTGATATTGCTTCTGCTCCTGCTAGCCTTAATTCATTTATTAGCTTTAGTAAATCCGTATCTAATATTGTTGTTTCATTATTATCGCTTAATGTTATTATTATTCCTTCTCCTGTAACTTCTGTTTTTCCTACTAATTTGTTAGTTTGTAAAAGTTCTTGTTCTAATAGTTCAGAGCTTTCTTGATTTGATGACACTTTTTCTTGGTATTCATTTATTTTTTTATTAGTTTCCTCTAATTTTTCAGATGTTTCTTCATATTTGCTCTTCCAACTTGATATCATTGTCCTTAGCTCTTCTTCTCTTGCAGTTTCTATTCCTGTTATATCCGTTTCCTCAATAGTTTTGAATTGTGCAAACATAACAGTCATAAGGATTGCACATGCAACTCCTATAATTATACTCATAAATATTTTTTCCTTTTTCAATGCTTTCACCTCTATTTCATATATTTAGATGATATAACTCCTGTATATTTTGGTATTTGTATATTGTCTTGTTGCCTTATTGAAACTTGGATTCCATCTAATTTCATATATGATAGATATCCGCCACCTCTTGTTAAAGCTCCTTTTAGGCTTTCTGGAAATCCTATAGCTTTTATTACAAATGGAGAACTTACCTTTTCATCATTAATCTTTATTACATTTCCTATGCACGTAATTGCTGTTTGCGAAACTATTCTTTGTCCATTTACACTTATTGCCTCAGCTCCTGCATTTTTAAGTTCATTTGTTAATGCTATTATATCATTATAATGAACTATATATTTTGATATATCATCTAAAACTCCAATGTTTTCTGATGTAGCATCTGGGTTATCTGCAACAGTCAATTCTATTCCTTTACCCTCTAAATTTGTAAGTCCAAGTAAATTATTGTTTAAAGTTATTTCTTCTTGTTTATTTTTATCATCATCGTTATTTTGTGTTGAGTCTTCCCTTACTCTAGATAATTCTTTTTCTGCATTTTCCAATTCTAGAGTTGCGTTATCATATTTTTCTTTCCATTTTAAGACTTCATCTCTTAGCTCATCTTCTGCCAACTTTTTAGTAACAGTACTGTTTGTCCATTTTATAGTATTTACTTGTACCACTATTGATACTGTAAGCATTAAACATACTATTCCTAAGATTATTGATATTGTAGTTTTTTTCAACTTGTCCTCACTCCTTTTTAGTTATACTCTTTGTCTAAATACTGGATTATTGGTTTTTAAATCCATATCGACAAAGATTTCACCTTCTATACCTGTTTCTCTTTCTAATATTGCTTTTATTGTTAACATTTTTGTGCTTAAATCTGTTGCATTACCTAAGTAAGCAACTTTTCCTTCACCCTCAAATTGTATCATATAATTTTCACTATTTTGAATATCTATTCTAGTTATTAAACTTCCTATATCATTGTTGTTTGCAGCATCCATTATTTTAATAACAGTATCCATTTTCTTTAAATCTTCTGTACATAGCCTGTTTCCTGGAGTAAAGTTTTCTGCGTCTGTTTCTGCACCTTGAAGTATAGGTACATTTAATTTTTCTGAAGAGACCTCTAATATGTATCCTTGATTATTTATATATACATATCCACTTCCATATTCCAACATAAAATTCGTTTTTCTTTCTTCTATTATAATTTCTATATTAGTAGGCAATTTCCTCTTTATTTTTACACTTTTTATGTAAGGATTTTCTAATATTTTGTCTTCAGATTTGCTAATTATTGTTTTAAATATGTTTTCGTTTAAAGTAATTCCTGACAAACTAATTACTTCATTCTCTGTTATTTTTTCATTTCCACTAACAGTTATTTGCTTTATATTAAATAGTGGAGAAGTCATTGTTCCTATAATTGCTGCCAAAACGCATAATGTCAAAAAAGAGTATTTTGCTATTTTTATTTTCCTCTGTCTTCTTTTCTTTATTTTTTCTTGTTCTTCTGCAGATAAGACTCTTTTCTTTTTTGTTTTTTTGCTACTTTTCTTCTTTTTTATATTAAGGAGGAAGTATATGAAAGTAAGAAAAGCAATTATACCAGCAGCAGGATTAGGAACAAGATTTCTACCAGCAACAAAAGCAATCGCTAAAGAAATGTTGCCAATCGTAGATATTCCAACAATCCAATATATCATACAAGAAGCAGTAGACAGTGGAATAGAAGAAATATTGATTATTACAAACAGTAATAAAC
>CAKPFO010000053.1 GCA_934153805.1 uncultured Clostridia bacterium
GTGAAGCTCTTCGTGGTGTTCAAGATAAGCTTGCTGAAAAGAAATTCTATATGGCAAATTGTACTAAAAAAATGTGTAATAGCAATGATAGTTGCGGTAGAAATTAGATATGCAACTTTTATATACTTTCACATACAAGTTTGAATGGGGCTAGTATAAATACTATGCCCCATTCAGCTTTTATTTAAATCTAGAATTTTTGTTGAAATTAACATAAATTAGTGATATAATGTCTCCACAAATATTTATTATTTTCCAGTTGATTAGAATTATATTCTAATCAATAGCACATTGAAAATTAAATAATTTTTAAAAGGAGGTTATACTTTATGAAATTTCGGAAACTAAGAAGTCCGACAAATGTGCAGTGGGAATTGACTCCAAATTGTAACTATAAATGTTTCCATTGTTACAATTATTGGAGAACATGTGGAAATGTTTCTGGACATATTAATTATGACATTGTTACTAATCAGTTAATTGAAAATCATGTTTTCAAAGTAACTCTAACTGGCGGCGAGCCATTGTTGGTATTTTCAGAGATAAAACCATACATTGAAAAAATGGTTGAAGCAGGTATTAAAGTATCTATCAATACAAATGCCGCTTTACTAACACAGGAAATGGCAGAGTTTTTTGAAGCCAATAATATTGGTCTTTTAATTTCATTGCCGTGTTGTGTACCTGAAATCAATGATAAAATTACCACTGTCAAAGGTTCTTTCAACTCAACAGTCACAGGCATAAAGCTTGCAAGGCAAAACAAAGTAGCTTTATCTGTAAATATGGTAGTTTCAAAACTAAACAAAGATTATGTTGTAGATACCGCAATGTTTCTACATGATGAGCTAGGGCTTAGTGCTATTAATGTAACAAAGGCATCTAGACCAATAAACGGTTCTAGTAAATTTGATGATTATGCACTAACTCTTCAGGAGTTCAGGAAACTTCTTAAGGATTTAATTTTTATCAAGCAAGAGTATTCTATGTTTGTAGATTCTCTTACTGTTTATCCCGAATGTTCTTGTGATAGTTTTGATACATTCAATATCTTTACTAAGAGAAAATGTTTTGCTGGAAAAACAAGTCTTGCTATTGGTTACAATGGCGATGTAAAAGCTTGTGCAAGAGATAGTGTATCATATGGCAATTTAAGTACTAAATCTCTGCAAGAATGTTGGGAAAGTATGGATGATTGGAGAATTATCGATGATAAAAAATTACCCAAAGAATGCCATGAATGTAATTCAAAATATTCTTGCTTAGGTGGATGTCGAATTGATTGCAACAATGAAATTCCTAATAAGTGTTATAGGGATAAAGCTAATCTTCCATTGAAGTTTGAAACTGAAAGTGAAAAATGTTTTGATTATTTTCTAACCGATACATTTGAAATGATTAGTGGATTGCTTTTCTTTGAAGAAGATTTTGGAATGCGAGGAATAAATTCAAAAAAAGATGTCTTCTTTGTAACTCAACCATTATATTCATTTATGATACAGCATCATACATTCTCAAAAGAAGATTTGATGAGATATTTTGAAATTTCTTCTGAAGATGCAAACGATACTTTATCATATTTGATAGAAAACAAGGCAATTAAAACTTTATAACAGAAAAGGAGTATGAATTATGGGAAACGAAAAATTGATTCCGTCTTTGATTGAAGAAGACAAAACTTCTCTTCCTAAAAGAGGTGGAAACTATGTCAGCGAAGAGTCCAAAGAGAAAGCAAAATTCGAGCAGACGCAGAAAAAGTTAAGAGAGTGCAACTGTAATTGCGATTGTAATTCTAATTGTGATTGCTACGATTGTAACTGCTAATTTCTAAATAAATGAGGCATTAGTATGAAAAAAATCTTAATAATTGGAGGTTCTGGTACTTGGAGTGGACAAGCTTATATTCCTAGTATAAAACAGGCAAAAAGTGATGTTATTTTGGTGGGAATATTAGATCCTATAAATCCTTATTATTCGTCAAAAACAATTTCTCATTTTGATTATCTTACTGAGCATAATGTTAAGTGGATTAAATCAAAAAGAGATTGTGATGAAGAGTTAGTAAAACGGTGTATAACAGAGTATGAAGTAGATATTGTCATTATTTCAACTCCACCTAGATTTCACTACGACTATACTTTAGTGAGTTTAAAATGTGGAGTTGATGTGATATGTGACAAGCCTATAATTGCTACACCTGCACAATCTAGTTCAATCAACATAGCTCTTGCCAATATCGAAAAACACCATAAGCTAATACAAGCAATCCGTGAAAGCCATAATCTTAAAGAACCACGAAGATGTTTTGTCTTAACACCTTTAAGAAGAAAACTACAGGAAACATACACAAATATATATGATTCTGTACGAGTTATTAAAGAGAGCTTCGAACAAAGTGTAACAAATATATCTATTAGCCACAATGATGGTGTATTCCGTTTTGATGACGAAGTAGAACTAAAATGTGGTTCTCACGGATATTCGGATGGATTTGGGAAACTAACACATACAGGATATCATATTTTGGATATTGTGGCTGGTCTTATTGAATTTGGCTGTGATACTCAAAATGTGCAATGCGTTTGCAAAATAGTAAACTGTAATACTGTTGGTGATATGCTAAAATCTAATTCGAATAGAATTAATGCTAAACTGTTGCACTCTAATCTGAAAACTGAAGATGTATCTAAGGTTGCTTTAGAAACGGAAATGGATATAACTATTTCCTATACTCTCTACCATAATGATGAAAAGTTTTGCAACATTATTGTGGACTTAATTCATTGTGGAAAGAGCAATAGAACTCAAAGCCACTATGATTTTAACAACTATAACGATCAAGGACGCACAAACGAATTAACTATGCATATACAGCAAGGAAGTTTGTTTAGTAGCCAATTGATGCTTAGCACAATGTCTGGCTCTGGTGGAACAATTGGAAATGGATATACATTCAAAAATTATCACCCTATGGTTGCCACAAGATTAAATCAAGAACCAGCTCAAGTTTTGAATTTCAAAGACCAATCAGCTGAAACGACAATTGATTTCATATCTGATTTCTACCGATTAATTTGCGATGGAAAATTACATGGATATTATTTGTATGTCGATTTCTTAAAGCAAATCATAACGGACGAATTGTATATTTCAGCACTAATTGCAAAAACAATTAGTGGAGGAGAATATAAATGGAACTTAGGTGAAATTCAAATAACAGACAAGGAGAATTTATATGGAAAAAATTAAACAGATTTTACCCCAAAACTTCGAAATAGTTAATGGAATTAACTATTTTCGTTTAGAGGATGGTCGAATTGCTGTCGAAAGAACAAGCAATATCACTATTAACTCTTCGAAAGAAGATATTGTTGAGTTAATAACATTGGTGTACAATTCAAAGCCAGTACGGCTTTGGAAAACTAATGGCAAGCTCTATGCATTAGCATCATCGTCTTGCATTACTATTCCTGAAGATGCTACTTTCGTTGATTGCTACTCTTCACCCTATTATCCCGAAGGGCAATATGTTAAATATATGTCTCCTGGCAGATGTGGCATCATATATGTCAGTGAGACAGAAGTTAGCCATGTTATATCCTATGAAAATGGCTATACAGAAATTTGCTTCGAGAATAATCTGTTTTATGCAGATTCCAAAGAAGGTGACAATAAGTATCACATTATTGGTGAATCGGGTAAACTGCTTGGGGCTTTTCCTTCCAAATGTAGAAAATTAGACAGATACATGTTATTTTATGATGATAGCAGTATTTTTATCGGTTCATCTAAGTTCGATATTCCTGGTGGAGTTTCATCTGTAGAAGTCATAAAGCAGAACAATATCACCTTTGTGAAAGTGGTAAACAGCAATGGAATCTATTATTACACAAAAGGAATTGAGTATCTGTTTGGACCTATTGATGAAGATGAAATACAGGGTATTGATTACGACTCTTGCTTTGTGTACGAAATAGTAAACAAGAAAGTGGTTCAGGTGTTTTATATCAAGATTACGGAAGACGCATATATCTGTAAAAATTTGTCTAGTCAAAAAGGAATTGTATGCCATATATTTAGCAATAAATCTAATGGTAAATTCTTTGTAGCTGACAAAGTACTGTATGCGTTGCAAAATGAGGAATTTATTCCACTAATTAATGGAGTCAATGCTAACAAATATGTTATATCTGCCCAAAGAGTTAATTGGAGTGAGAGTTGTAGATATACAATTGTTGGATACCAGAAAAATATTCCTGTTTACCTTGCATACTATGACTCAAGTTATAAAAAAGAAGTATATGATGAAGGTACACTTGAGCGAATTGCTGATGGTTATAAAAACCTAAATGGTAAATTTTCTCATATTTGCAGAAAGGGAAATCATATTGTCGTTATCGACCCTGATGGAAAAGTTGTGCTTTCCGTTGAAGGTGAGAATTGCTACAAGAAGGAATATCGCAATAAATCCATTTACGTTGTCGAGAAAGACAAAAACAAGATTTCACTTTATCGAGCAAATGGTGAAGAAATATAATATTGTATAATCTGAAATATAGCCAGGAACTAATTAGTTCCTGGCTATATGCTTTTATCTGGCAAAAAAATCTTCAAGAATATTTTGCCTTAGAGCTAAAAGCTAGGGCAACTTTTATACTAAATTTCAAAAAAGCTTTTCAAAATTACCTGTTTAGTTGCTATTTAGTATTTTCTTCATTTCTTCTTGTCTTTTGACTTTTGCAGTTGTTGTTTTTATCATAGGTTCATCTGTGATTATTAAATTCTTTATATGCTTGTAATTTGTTAAACCTTGATTTATTTGTTTTATATCTTCCCATATTTTATCTTTTAACTCTTTTTCATCTATATTCTTATATTTTTCATTTACAAAGTCTTTATTATACACTATTTTAACAGATACAACTAAGTCATCGTCTTTTGGTAATCCAAATACCATGCTTTCTTCTACATATGGTAAATTATTTATTAATAGTTCTAGCTCTTCTGGATATACATTTTTACCATTTTTTAAAACAATTACATTTTTCTTTCTTCCAGCTATAAATATGTATCCGTCTTTGTCCATGTATGCTAAATCACCTGTATGAAACCATCCATCTTGTAAAACCTCTTTTGTTGCCTCTTCATTTGCGTAATATCCTAACATTACATTAGGTCCTTTAGCAATTATCTCCCCTATTCCCTGTTCATTTTTATTATCTAACTTTAGTTCAACATTGCTCATTGGATAACCTATAGAACCATATCTTATACATTTTGCGTTTTCTGCTGTAAGTACTGGAGATGTTTCTGTTAGTCCATATCCCTGTACTGTTAGTATTCCAAAATCATTAAACCCTTTTGCAACTTTTTGCTCTATTCCAGAGGCTCCACTTACTACAAATCTAAGTTTTCCTCCTAATTGATTTATTATATCTTTAAATACTTTTCTTCTTATATCTATTCCAAATTTAAGTAGAAAGTTACATACTTTAACTGCTACTTTTATTAATTTTGTTTTCCCTTGTCTTTCTATTTCTTTTGTTATTTTTTTATACATTGCTTCTAATAATAGTGGTACACATACAAATACTGTCACTTTGTATTCTTTTAAATTGGCTTGTATGTGTCTTAGTCCATCACAAAATACATTTGTGGCTCCATTATTTAAAAATAAAAGTAGCCCTGTTGAGCCAAAAGTATGATGGAATGGCAAGAAAGCTAAGTTTACATCTGTATTGTATATTTTTTCAGCCATATTTAATGCGTATAAATTTGACGCAATATTTTTGTGTGATAGCATTACTGCCTTTGACAATGATGTTGTTCCTGATGTAAATAATATTATACTCATCTTTTCGTTATCTATTTTTGCATCTATAAAATCTCTATTCCCGTTTTGTATTAATTTATTTCCTTCCTGTATTAGTTCTTGGAAATTGCTAATTTCATTTTCTTTTATTGAGTCCATACATATAAAGCTTTTAACATTTGACTTTCCATTTTGTTTTATATTTTTCATAATGTTTAGATATTCTTCAGAAAAGACAACTGCATCGCACTTACTCCTTATCAATGAAAATTCTATTTCACTTTCTGGAAGACCTTTATCTAGTGGAACAATTATTCCTGTTCCATTAACAGTTGCAAGGTAAGTAACTATCCATTCATATCTATTTTTCCCTATTACAGCTATTCTTTTATCTTTTAATCCCCTGTTTATTAATGATGTTCCTAATGAGTTTATATCCTTTAAAAATTCTGTATATGTTATTTTTGTATATTTAGTTTCTTTTCCATTCTTATTTTTTATAATAAAGGCATTGTTATTTGGATATTTACTTACTGCCTCTAGTATCACTTCTCTCAAATTGTTATGTTCTTTTGCTTGGTATAAACTATTTTTTGATTTCATTGTATCTTCCCTTTCTCGACTATTATTTGAAAAGAATTATACAAAGCATATCTTTAGAAATGAGGGGAGTATACAAATTTATATGTATCTCATTTTTTATCTTTGTATTTCTTTTCAAATTAGTCTACTACTTATATGATAAAAGACAGTATCTATACTGCCTTTACTTTAATAATTTTATCATATTACTCATTTTTATACAACTAAACTGACTTGTCGTTCAAGTTTAGTCTAGCGTCGTTGATGTTCTTCCTGATCCAAGCACATTTTCTTGAAGAGAACGCCATGTACTGCAGCCAATTACTCCATCTACCGTCAAGTTTCTACTTTTTTGATAATTTCTTACTGCATTATAAGTCTGTGTTCCAAATATTCCATCTAAACTGCCGGTAGAATATCCTAAGGTATTTAAGTCATCCTGTGCAATTAATACGTACACACTTAAGCTCCCTCTTTTTATTAAAGGATACCCTCCTGATGTACATGCTGGTGGTTTTTGTCTTCTATCAAAATGTACCCAAGTTGGAGATATACTAAATGGTTCCACTGTCACATAGGTTTTCAAAAAACTTTGAATTTTCATTTTTTATCGAATCTATTTTCAATTTTTTTGCAGTATTTATAAATTCATTAAAACCTATTCTTAACTTTATATCTATTTTTTCATCATATACAACTATTTCTTTAATTATAGATGATAATATCATTTTCTTTTTTTCTATACTTGCGTTTTGCAATACTTCTTTCCATTTAGGGATTAATTTTTTTACTTTTATCATTTGTTCAAAATCTATTTCTTTCTTTTTCCTTAAAAGTTCTAAATTACTTTTTTGTTTTTTGCTCTCTTCTATTTTTTTGTTATTTTCTTCTATTACTTCTGATAACAAATCTTTTGAAAAAGAGCTTTTTCCAGTTATTACTTTTATGATTTCGTCTTTTAATAATTCATTTTTGTGTGAATATTCTTTAATATTTCTTTCTAGCTCTTTAATCTGTTTTCCTTCGTTATCATTGTTTTTGCTATGTATTTTTCTTACATATTCAGATAAATCTCTTTCCTCTAATAAATCAAAGTAATTATATATTTCATTTAAAACTGGTTCTTCTATTGTATTATTTTTATGACTCTTGTGCTTGCAAGTACATTCTCTACCGCAAATATTATTTGTACAAGTATAATAATTATATTTTGTATAACCTATATTTCCATCTTCTAATTTTATCTTTCTTTTTGAACCTCTAGTGGTTAATTTTCCTCCACATCCTCCGCATACAATATAGCCTGTAAATAGATTATCTCCCTTTGTTTGATATTTAAAGTATTCATTGTTAGATTCCTCAAATTGTTTGTTTTTCTTATATCTAGATTCTTTTATTTTTTGTGCCTTTTCAAATTGTTCTTCTGAGATTATCACAAACTCTGGTATTTTTTCCTTTGAATAAATCCATTCATTTTTATCTTGTACTCTTTTTCTTTTTCCTCCACCTTGTGGTACACTTGTTTTGTGAAAGCACAAAAATCCTGTGTATATAGGATTTCGCAACATATTATTTATTGTACTAAAACTCCATTCAAAACCTTTATGTGTTCTATAACCTCTTTCATTTAAGTACTTTGCTATTCTTATTCCACCATATCCATCTTCTGTAAGCAAATCGAATATCTTTTTTACAACTTCTGCTTCAGTAGGTATTATTTCATATGTTTTTCTCTCTACTCCTCTTTTAGTAAATATTCCCGTTTTAACCATTTTATATCCATATGGAGGAACAGCGGTTATATTTATTCCTTCTTCTATCATTTGTCTTTGCTTTGTTCTAACTCTTATTGACGTTTTTTCACTTTCTCCTCCAGATTGCCAATATCTTATATAATTCATTAATTTATCTGCTCTTGAATCAAATTTTTGTTGTCCTTCTTGTGTTGACCATATTTCAATTCCTTGTTTATTAAACCATTCTACTATAAATGGTGTTTCATCATCTCTTCTTCCTAGTCTATCGAACATAAAAACAAGTAGGACATCAAATTCTTTGTTTAATGCATCTCGTTTTATTTCTTGGAGTACATCTCTATCCTCTAATTTTTTGTTATATCCAGATACTCCTTTTTCAATATATTCTTTATCTAAAAACCAATCTGTCATTGTATCAATAAATTTTTTGCATTCAATCCTTTGCATTGGTATGTCATTCTTATCTAATTGTTTTAGTGATGAAACCCTATATAAACATCTAACTCTTTTCATTACTCTACCTCCTAGTAATAGAATAACATTTCTCATAAATAAAAAAAATGTGTAAATTTCACATTTATACATTTTTCATTGTTTCTTCAATATAATCTTTTGATAATTCGTTCATAACATCTGTCATTATATCTGTATTATCTTCAAGATTAAAAATTATATTTATTTCTTTCTTGGTTTCTTTATTAATTTTTCTTATATATTTTTCCTTATTGTCATTAATTCCAAATTTATATTCAGTTTTTTTATTATTATTTTCATTCAAATATAACACCTCTTATTTTATTTATATTAGGAAAAAAAATAATAATTACAATTTAATATTTATAATTTTCTAAAATTTTATTTGCTTCGTCTAATATTGTTCTGGCTGAATATAATTTCATTTCAATTTCTAGTTGTATAATAATATCTTTTTCATTGAAATTTTTATTGGAATTTATTAATATGTAAAAAACAACAATTGCATAAGAAAGCAGTTCTTCGTTATTTATACTATGATGAAATAGCAATTTTTCAATTTATTTGCTATCTATATTATCTAAAATACTTTTTCTTTCTATATTTTCTATTAAATATCTTATGTAATCATCTAAATTATTATTTGTACTTTTTAAATTTTATTTTACTCTTCTATATGTAATTATAAAATAACCCAGCATTTCTTTATTAGTATATTCGGTTCTATAATAAATGTTGGGGTGGTTATATAAAAATAACTACTTCAACATTTTTTTGTAAAAAATAATGCACTTAT
>CAKPFO010000054.1 GCA_934153805.1 uncultured Clostridia bacterium
TTTAGAAATGTAGCTAATATGCCTGCCAGAGTAAAATGTGCACTTTTAGCATGGCATACTATTGAAGATATATTAAATAAAAAGTAGAATGATAAAACACTCCTTAATCAAAAAAATTAGAAAGGGAGTGTCTTTTTATGTCAAAAATTGACTAAAAATGTGAGAAAAATCTTCACCAATCACAATGTATAAACATATTATGTAATATAAAAAAGAAAATCTTTTTTTACCATATTTATGCATTAAGGAAGGAATGAGAAAAAATGGATTGGTTTGAAAATTTAAATCCAGTAATTCAAACATTGATAGCAACAATTTTTACATGGGGAGTAACAGCTTTAGGTGCTCTTGTAGTTTGCTTTTTTAAAGAGGTAAATAAGAAAGTGCTAGATACAATACTGGGATTTAGTGCGGGGGTAATGATTGCGGCATCATTTTGGTCATTACTTGAACCTTCACTTGACTTGTCTTCTGAATTAGGATACATAGAGTGGTTACTGCCAGCAATAGGCTTTGTTGCTGGAGGGCTATTTGTATTACTATCTGACAAATTTTTAGACAAAGTGTTAAAAAATAGAACAAATCTTAGAAGTGCAGATTCTTTAAAAAGAAGTATTCTTTTAATATCAGCTATAACGATTCACAATATACCAGAAGGAATGGCAATTGGTGTAGCTTTTGGAGGAATAGCAAGTGGAGTACCGGGAATGACTGTAATAGGAGCAGTTATGTTAGCTTTAGGAATAGGCATTCAAAATTTCCCTGAAGGAGCAGCGGTATCACTACCTTTAAGAAGTGAAGGATTTTCAAGACTTAAAAGTTTTATGATAGGTCAGGCATCGGCATTGGTTGAACCAATATCAGCTATTATAGGAGCTATACTTGTAATATATATAAGAAGCATGTTACCACTTTTGCTTGCCTTTGCAGCAGGTGCAATGATAACAGTTGTAGCAAGAGAATTATTGCCAGAATCAGTAAGGGACTATAAAAACCTGTCTACATTAGGACTAATTAGTGGATTTATTTTAATGATGGTTTTAGATGTAGCATTAGGGTAAAAAGACTATCAGGAATGTAGCATTTTAGCTTAGTATAGAACAAAAAAAAGAAACAATTTGTTTTAATTGTTTCTTTTTTTGGGGTCTATAACTTTTGATTACCAACTCTTATACATAAATCGTTCGCAAAATTTTTGCATATTATGACAGGTAAAAAATAAAAATTAGTTGTTTGCTAAGGTATATAATACAACAAAATATGACAAGAATTTTACAATTAGATTACAATACAATTACGTATATTGACTATAGTAGAGGCAAATGTTAAAATAAAACTGTAAGCAATATGTAAAATTTATTTTACATATTATGAATGAACAAAGGAGAAATCTTAAAAATGATGATAGCTAGAACCGTTGTGGCTGTACACACACACACACACACACACACAGATAGTTTAATTGAATTAAAAATAAATGATAGTAGAGATAGGAAGAATCTACTTTTTTGTGGTATGCAAAATAGTAGATGATTTTCTATCTCTTTTTGTGTTTGGTAAATTATTGGCTGCAGTGGGGTAAATTGATTGTTTTAATTATAAATTAAGCCTTCCCCACTTAAGTCTATGTAAAATGCTGGCGCATTAACATAGACTAAAGCGGTCCCTACTAGTCTTAATTTATAATTAAAATAATCAATTTACTTGAGTCGCAGAAAATTTTATGAATAAAATTTTCTGTTTGGGATAGATAGATAAATAAACAAATAGATAAATAATGGATAGATAAAAAGGAGAGATGCAATTTGAGCTGGGGTAATAAAAAAGTGAAGGTTATATCATTGGTGTTGGTAATGCTTTGTGTAGTTGTACTACTGATTTTTAATAGCAATATTACTAATTCTATAGGAACACGATTGAAAGAAATTATTGGAGCAAGTAGTATAGAAACGAAAATAGATTATGAGATAAATCAATTACTAGATAATAAATTGGGAATAAATATAACAATAGAGAATGAAAAAGGTATAGAGAGGATAACAATAAACAACAATTTTGAAATAGATTGCTTGCTAAGAAATAAAATATCTTTTGACAGAGAACAAGAGGAAGGGGATATTATAAATATAGATGTTAAGCTAGTAGGGGAAGAGCAAAAAGAAAATTATACATTAGTTGCAACAACAAAGCCACAGATAAAAGTAGTAAACAATGATGCTTTAGGAGAGGGAACGACAAAGACGATAAAAGTGGAGTATCCAGAAGGTAATGAAAAAATAAAGAAATATTATAGTTTGGATAATAAAGAAAGTTGGATAGAATATACAGGGAAAATAAATTTAACAAATGCACAAAGAGAGAGCTTTTGGGCAAAGATAGAATATGAAGGAAGAATAACAATAAATAAGCCTGTAAGTTATTTAGAGAGTATAGATATAATAAAATTTACAGATGTAACATGGAAAGATGGGAAGGCAAACGTAGGAATAACTTCATTAAACTTAGAGTATATAGAATATCAAATAAACAGTATAGAAGGAACATGGATAAAACCTAAAATAAGTAGTAATCAAAATATTATAACAGTAGAAAATTTAAATAATGAAGATGTAGTATATGCACGAATAAATGATGGAACAAGCATAATAGATTCAGCAAGTATAACCATACTAGACAATATACCACCAGCAAGTTTTACGATAGATGTAACAGAGATAACGAATGAAGGATTTAAAGTTGTAGGACGTACACAAGATAGTGAAAGTGGAATAGCAAGTTACACATATGTAGTGGCTAAAAAAGGTGCAGATACAGTAAGTGTGTCAAGTACAAGCAAAGAAAATGAAAATATGATACAGGTAAGTAATTTACAAAGAGAACAAATATATAATGCAACTACAACACAAAATATAACAAAGACTGTATCAAATACAACAAAAGAAAACACGAATAACGAAAGGGGAATACAAACAAATGAACAAGAAAGCAAAAATACAGGAGAACAAAGCTATAACATTAATCGCGTTGGTAATTACGATAATAGTATTAATAATACTAGCCGGAGTAGCAATAAATTTAACTTTAGGACAAAACGGATTAGTGGCAAGAACAAAAATGGCAAGAGGAGAATATAGCACAGCAGAGGCAAAAGAAAAGTTGGAACAAGAAATATTAAATGTGCAAATACAAGCAGTACAAGAAGGAAAAGAGTTTAACTTAAAATACCTAAAAGAAAAGATAGATAAAACAAAATATGAAATAACATTAGATGATGAAGAAAATCCAACAACAGCAGTAATAAAAGAAATAGGTTCAAACTACTATTTAACAGTGGATAGTAAATTAAAAGTAACAAAAGTAGAAGAAAAAGCGCCAAAGCCACAACATGTAAAATTCAGTAAACTAACATGGGCAAGTGGAAAAGCAAGTGTAGAATTAAGTACAAAAGAGGCAGGAACAATAGAGTATAAAGTTGGAAAAGACGGAATATATCAAGCAGGAACAACAATAAGTAATTTAAATAATGGAGATATAATGTATGTACGTGTAAATAATAACGGAACATATACAGATGAAGAAACATTAGAAATAAAGGATACAATAGAGCCAGAAGAATTTACAATAACAGCATCAGATATAACATATGAAGGAGTAAAACTAACAGGAAGTACGCAAGATTTACAAACAGGAATAAAAGACTACACATATGTAGCAGAAACAAAAACAAATGAAATAGTAAAAGAAATAGCAAATCAAACAGCAACAGAATATACAATAACAGGCCTAGATCCAGAAACAGAATATGTGGTATATATGTTAGCATATGATAATGCAGGAAATGTAAGAAAGAGTAATGAAGTAACAGTAACAACAACTAAAATGCCAACAAAAGCAATATTAGGAGAATATATAGATTATCCAATAGACTTAAATGGAGATGGAGATACAACAAATGATTGGATGATATTCTACAAAGCAGATGGAAACGCAGAAGGAGAGCAAGCAGGAGAAACATATGCAGAAAATGTAGGAGATTACTATATAATAGTAGCAGACTATTTGAAAAATACAGATAGTAGATTAAAATTAGACAAAATGGGAACAATAACAAAAAATGGAGCGTACAACATACGTTGGGCAAATAGTAGTGCAATACCAGCAACAGCACAAGTAAAAGGAACAGAAACACGAACAGTAACTGGAAGAACAAATACAAGTACAACGATAAACAAATTATTTATGCAAAATAAATTTGGAGCATTAAATAGCAATTACAATTCAAGAGCAGTATCAGCATTAATAAATACAGCAAACTGGGATGGATATGTAGATACAAGTTATGCTGATTATGCAATAGGAGCACCAACGCTAGAAATGTGGGTAGCAAGTTGGAATGTAGTATATGGAGATAAACTAAAATTATATACAAATAAAAATAGCAATGGATATTTTGTGGGGACAGGTTCTAATAGTACAACAAGTTATAATCAACTTATAACATCAGTAACAAATTGGCAAAAAAACACATTATATTTGCCACACGGAAATGGTCTATATAATAATTGTTATGGAAACTGGTTGGCCTCTCCGTCCGCTTATGGCACTTACAGTTTGATGGATGTGGGCAGCAGCGGCAGTGTGAGCTACAGCGACTATACCAATAGCTATTTTTGTGCCCGTCCCCTAGTTCATCTAAAATCTGATATCCAACTAGAAAAAAATGCTACAACAGGAATTTGGGAAAAAGTAAATTAAAGTAGAAAAGGAAAGCCCATTTTTCGAAAAAAATTGGAATCTTGTCAAGTCTAGTGTGTAGATAGTGTATTATTTAGTGTGTGAATATAAAAGCAATGCAAATGAATAAAAAATTAAAATATAAAATTTAACTGATATTAAAAGCTGAAGTAGAAAGCTGTAAAAAGTTTTCCACCTTAGCTTTTTTTATGCGATTTAACGTTTAACTTAAAAGTATTCTAAAATGGTATCGACAGTTAAAATTTACAGCATTTTAAAACTTTTAAAGAAATTATTTTATAATCTATAAATAGCAACTATCTACACCCACAATTTACAAAAAATGAATCAAAAAAATTGCCAATTCTATGCAAGTATGATATTATATAAAAAATTAAAAAAATAAGAGTTAATTCTTTTAAAACCAAATTTGTGCAAACAAGGAGGAACACATAAAAAAATGAACCAAAAGAAACAACTATTAATAAATACAATAATAATAGCAATAGGAAAATTAAGCACACAAGTAATTTCCTTTTTACTATTACCATTATATACATCAAAATTAAGTCCAGAAGAATATGGAACATATGACTTTTTTGTAACATTATCTGTATTTTTATTACCGGTTATAACTTTACTTATGGAAGAATCCATGTTTAGATTTTTAATAGATGCAGAAGACGAAAAATCTAAAAAGAGGATTATAACAGCAACTATAGCATACACGATATTTGGAAGCATAGTATTTACTATAATTGCAGCACTAATAATGAATATTATGCATTATGAATATACTCTAGTATTTATAATGTTTATTATATCAAATATACTTATAGGACTAAGCAATGCACTATCAAGAGGAATGGGAAAAATAAAACTATATTCATTATCAAATTTTATTTTAGGCGTTTCAACAATTATACTAAATATCGTATTTATTGTGAGGTTTAAACTTGGTGTAAACGGACTTTTATGGTCAAATGTAATAGCAAATTCAGCAACTGCAATATTTATACTTGCAAAGCTTCATTTGATGAAATATGTAAGTAGAGAGGATTTTAGCAAAAAAATATTATCAAAAATGATTAGATACTCAGTTCCATTAGTACCAAATAATTTGTCTTGGGTTATTATCAGCTTATCGGACAGGCTTATGCTAACACAAATAGCAGGAACTGCTCAAAATGGTATATATTCAATTGCTAACAAATTCCCTAATATAGTATATACATGCTATGGATTTTTCTCGACAGCGTGGAAGGAATCTGCGGCTAAAATATTGAAAGAAGATAATAAAGTAAAATATTATAACAGTATTTATAAAGATGTAAAGAACTTTTTAAAGGCAATAGTAATAGGTCTAATTGCAATAATGCCATTTGTTTTTCCTATATTAGTAGATGAAAGCTACAATGAGGCATATGTATATATCCCTATTTTAGTAATTTCAATATACTATACAAACATGTCGAATTTCTTTGGTGGAATATTTGGGGCATACAAAGATACCAAAATAATGGGAACTACAACCATTGTATCTGCAATTATAAATATAGTAATAAACTTAATATTTATACCTAAATTTGGAATATATGCAGCAGTATTTTCAACATTAATTTCTAATGTAATTATATATTTATATAGAAGACAAAAATTAAAAATGTATATAAAATTAAAGGGCAAATTCAATTATGCTTTTTGGATATTACTAGCATTAACACTATTCACATACTACAAAAATAATATGATAGCCAATATCTTAATGTTTATAGTGGTACTAGCATATTGCATATTTACTAACAAGAATTTTATTGCACAGATATTAAGACCAATAACAAGCAGATTTAAAACAAATAGTTAGAAAATTAATTAGTGAACAAAAGATGATTAAACATATAGTGCAATAAAAAAATCCACTAACACTTGAAAAAACAGAAAAAAAGTAGTATATTATATATTATGTAACTATAAATATTTTTTCAAAGCTAAATAGCAGGAGGATGAATATGCAAATAAAAGGCCAAATTATAAACTTTTCAAGAGATGAAGATGGAGAAAAGAAGTTGTTGCAAAAGTTGTTAGAAGCAGGATGGGAATACATAACGGTTTCAGACTTGCCTAAAATTTTCAAAAAAATAGGAGCAAAAGAAGAAAAGTATGAGGCAAGAATAGAGGATTACACAGGAAAGTCCATTACTATAGAGCCACTTGTAGAAGAGCCTATAAGAGTAAAAATAAGCAGAGGAGATATGGTAAATCCGTACCCAATGTTCTATGTCACAAAAAATGGCAAAGAAGAATATTACTCGGTAGAAAAAGAGCTTAAGGTTGAAAGAATTTTTACAGGGATACAAGAATGTAGTTTTGTACAACGGTTAAGCAGGCAACAGGTAGAAGAGTTTTTTAGCTCTATATATCCTAAAGAAAAGTACGAGTATTCTATAATAATGGCAGATAGAAAATGTAAGTTGATTGTTGCTAGTGTAAATAAAATTTATGCAGGCTTTAGTGATATCCCTATAAATCTTAGGTTGGAAGACTTTAATGCAACATCTAATAAAGAAAGCTGGATAAAGTATTTATACAGCATCTTTGGAGAAAGTTACAAAGAGGCATATTTAGAAGAAGCTATGTCGATTTTCGACTAAGCTGAAGCAAAGACGGGACATGATATATTAATACCTTGTTTCGTCTTTGTTTTATTAAAATTATTCTGTGCCAAAAGGAAGGAATGAAACAAAAATGCAAGAAAATTTGCCAATTTTTTTAATAGATATGTTAAGAAAGCAATATGCTGAAGAAACAGTAAATAATATTATAGAAGGTTATAGTAAACAAAGAAAAACAACATTTAGAGTTAATACATTAAAAACAAACACAGAAAGTGTTATAAAAATATTAGAACAAAAAAATATAAGCTATCAAAAAGTTTTATGGAGTAACGAAGCATTTATAATAGAAAATGCATATGAAAAAGATATAGAGCAATTAGAAATTTATAAAAATGGTGAAATATATATGCAAAGCTTATCATCTATGTTGCCACCAATAGTTTTAGAACCAAAACAAAATGCAGATATATTAGATATGGCTGCAGCGCCAGGGGGAAAGACCACACAAATAGCAGCACTTACAGAAAATAAAGCAAATATAACAGCATGTGAGATGAATCAAATTAGATTAGAAAGATTAAAGTACAATGTAGAAAAACAGGGAGCAACATCGGTATATGTTATGCAAATGGATAGTAGAAAAATAGACGACTTTTTCTCTTTTAATCAAATATTATTAGATGCTCCATGTAGCGGAAGCGGTACACTTAATATAAATGATTCAAATATGAGCAAATATTTCACACAAAAGTTGGTAGATAAATCTAAAAGTGCTCAAATACAAATGTTAAAAAAAGCCTTAAAAATTTTAAAAGCTGGAGGACAAATGGTATATTCAACTTGTTCAATACTAGCTTGTGAAAATGAAGAAATAGTAAAAGAGGCATTAAAAGGTGTAAATGCTGAAATAGTACCAATAAATTTTGAAGGAATAGAGCAGTTACCGGTACTTCCAAGCAAATTACAAGGAACAATTTGTGTTGCACCAAATGAATTATATGAGGGATTTTATATAGCTAAAATACAAAAAAATTAATATAAAAATACAACGAACCTAAAATTTTCTAGTAAATGCAAATTTTAGGTTCGGTTTTGTTCTATAAATGTTAAATTAGTTAGAAAACAATATGCAAAAAAGATTTTGAAACCGTTTATACAGTATACAAAATCTTAATTTTTTGCTTTTTAATTTATTTCTGTAATTTTTAAATTATATTTATCTTCAAAGACTTTTTTCTTAGCAATATATTCTTTAGTTTTAAAACCTTTAACGTCTATTACTTCTGTAGAACCATCTGTGTTAAAAATGATAAAGTCAGCTTTATATTTTAGACCAGGTGCTAAAATAAATGTAGGTTGTAAGCAGAAACCATTAATCTCTTTAGCTTGTAATCTAAGCTTTAATTGACTGTAATAGTCGGCTTCTTTTTGACTGTCAAAAGTGTGACCGTCAATTGAAACTTTATATGCTCTATATTTACTCTTTTTCTTCTTTCCATCTGTAAAATTTTTATAATCTTCAATACTCCAATGTTCCATATAACTACTCCTATTAAATTTAATAAAACTATTATAATTATAAAATGAAAAAAGTGCAAGGTGTTTTTGAAATGAGTAAAAATATTTATGATTCATTTATGATAATGTCTTAATAAATCATTTAGGAAAATGTCTTAATTTTAAAATTTATGATATAAGTA
>CAKPFO010000055.1 GCA_934153805.1 uncultured Clostridia bacterium
AATATATTTATTATTTTGTCTATTGTTCCTGTCTTAAATAGAATAATACCTATAACCAGTATTGCTAGTATAATTGATACCATTATTATCAATACTTTTTTGTTTATATGTATTTTTTTCATGTATATATTTCCTTCCCTTTAAAGGCTTTATTTTGTTTATTAATTCTGTTTTTATATACTTTAGTAAGAAATTCTACTTGCTTCGCTTTATAGAATTTCTTACGTTATGTTGTTAATTATATCCCTTCTCCACAAATCATTATTGCACGGGCATTATAGTCATCTGTATATGATAATGCACCATATCCACAATTAAATATTGAAAATTGGCTTGGCTCATCTATTCTTGTATATATGTAGTTATTACTTATTATTCCACTATATCTTGAACCATGCCATCCGCTTGTTTGGCTTGTTGCATCTCCAATTTTGGATTTTCCATTAACATAATCGTCTATATATTTACCATTTATATTTCTTATATATCCTTCTTTATCTCCTATAGATGCTGTTATCTCTCCGTAATAACCGGTTTCCATTAAAGACTATCCCTGTTTTATTTCCTGTTGATGTTTGGCCATCATTTATCTTGTTCGGATTACCATAGCTAGAAGCCGAAAGTATCGCTATAGCACCATATTCTGTGTTTTTTTCCATGTGTATGTCTAAATTGTTAGATTCTGACGTTGGAAGTAATGTTGTAGTATTTATTGTTTCTGTTAATCCTAATGTTCCTCCTAGACTTTCCATTTGTCTTATCTTTAATATAAATTCAGTGAAACTATATTTTGCTTTTGTTCCCCCATTAGCCTGTAACACTGCGTGTGAGCTATTTGTTCCTAGTAGTAGCATTGCTACTACTAGAACTATTATCATTAAATATTTTTTACTTTTCAAATTTATCTCATTCCTCTCTTTTAAAGTTTATTATATTGTTTCTCTTTTGTGTTTTTATGTTATATATTTGCTTTTTAATTACTTAATTGATATTTAGATGCCCAATATCCTGGAATTTGTACTGTCTCTCCTGCTTGGTTTGTCCACGTAAATGCCTCTGGTATTTGATATCCATATGTTGTATCTGTGCTTGTACCACTTATAAAGTTTACCTCTGTTCTTCTGTTTGCTAGACTTAAGTTTTCTCTATCTGATAATATTCTGTATTCATAACGTGGCACCCATGTAAAGTATGTTGTCGTTGTTGCACTTTCTATTTTTCCATCTACTACGTTTCCATCTGTTACTACTATGTTTGCCCATTTACTATCTCTGTAGTTATACCAATTTGTTGGCATATTAGAGCCATCATTTTTTATATTATCTCCTATTGTCTGATTTCCATCGTCATCATATAGTACATAATATGTTCTACTTTCTACAAGTCCTGTAAGTACTGGTGCATTTGCCTCTTCTGTTGTCATTTTCTTAGTTATTGCTCCCATGTATGCGTTTGTATCTTGATTTCTTAATATTATATTTATTGTATATGTTGTCTGTAAGTTTAGTCCTTCATATATGTAATGCTCTGTTGCACTAGTTCCTTCATGTACTTTATCTCCATTTAAGTAATATTCGTATTTTACATTTGTACTGTCTGTTGTTGCATTTGTTACTACTGTTCCTGTTATATCTTTTATTTTTATGCTATTTCCTGCTACTGCCATCTCTGCATCTAATTTTGGTGTAGACTCTTCTATTGTTAGCTGATACTTGGTTGCCCAGTATCCTGTTATTTGTACTGTTTCTCCTGCTTGATTTGTCCATGTAAATGCCTCTGGTATTTGGTAGCCTGCATATGTTTCTGTTCCGGTTCCTTCTATAAATCTTACATTAGACCTTTGTGCTGTTTGGTCTAAACTATATTGGTAACGTGGTACCCATACAAAATATGTTTCTACTCCATTATTTCTTGTTACTATATTTGCCCAATTTGCATATGAGTAATTATACCAACCTTCTGGTGCATCCTTTGATATTGGTATTTCGTTATGCTCGTTTCCAGCTTCATCCCAATATACATAGAATGTTGTATCTTTATCTAATCCGGTTAAATCTGGTGCATTAACATTTACTAGCTCTAGTTCTTTTGTCATACTTCCTACTATGCTTCCGTTTGCATTTAGTGCTGTTACATTTATAATATTCGTCTTGTCTGGTGTTGTATTTGCAAAATCATAATTTTCTAATGTAGTTGATTCGTGTACAATTTGTCCATTTATTGCATATGTATATTTTGCTGCACTTGAACTTACATTATTAGTAAAGCTACTTACAGTAAATGCACTTGTACTTGCAACTAAATTATAATTAATTTTATATGTTGATAACTCAGACAATTGATATTTAGATGCCCAATATCCTGGAATTATTAAATCTGCTCCATTTTTGTTTTCCCAGCTAAATGCTTCTGGAATTTGATATCCTTGTGCTTGCAAGTCATCCCATGTTGTTTTGTCTCCTGTTGCTCCGTCAATGTATTCGTTATATGTATTTATAAATTTTACATCCATTCTCTCATTTCCAGTTACACTGTTTACTGTATCTATTTTATAACAATAACGTGGTACCCATACGTAGTAGCTTTCTACTCCATTATTTTCTACATATATATTTGCCCAATTTTGATTTTTATAATTATACCAGTTTGCTGGTGAATCATCTGTTATCCAGTTGCCAGGTGTTAAGTCTCCTGTGTCATTTGGATATAAGTATCTTGTTTTCTCTTTTACTAATCCTGTTACATCTGGTTCGTTTACATATAGTCCATCTATTAGTGTATACACACCTTTTATTCTTGGTATTTCAAAGTTTACTGTATATTCTTTTTCCGCTCCTTTTGTATCTGTTACCTTAAATTTATATTCCTTAAAATCTTCCATTTTATAGTCTAATGCTACTTGTGTCTTTCCTTTTGGATATATTGGAACTTCTTTTTCATCTTTTGTATATATAATTTTCTCTATTCCATTCTCGCTTCTAAATGTTAATAATACTGTTCCAACATTTCCGGATACACTATATATGTCATATTCAAATTCTACTAATTCTTCTTTTTTTAATATATTTGCTATTCTATTTATTGCTCCTGTTTTAAATAAAATAATACCTATAATTAGTATTGCCAGCACAATTGATATTGCTATTATCAATACTTTTTTATTTATATGTATCTTTTTCATCTTCTGCTAGTTTCCCCCTTAAATGTACAAATTTCATTAAAAATCTAATCTCTGCCCCATTAATCTCCTGCTAAAAGTTTTCTAGAAAATTAAATAAAATTACAATTATCTTTTTTAATTTTTTTGCACAAATTTCTAGCAACATTGTATATTATTTACTTGTTTTTTACAATAGAAATTTAAAAAAATTGTAGCATTTTTCTTTTTTTTATGCTATCATAATATTGTTATTTTAATAAGTATATTTATTGGGGTATCGCCAAACTGTTGAAGTTGTTCGAACGCATGTGAGCTACAACTTCAGTATGCAAGGATCGACAGCAAGTCGCTGGTAAGGTTACTTATTCGTAATTATATATTTTAAATTTATTGGGGTATCGCCAAGCGGTAAGGCATCGGACTCTGACTCCGACATTCCTGTGTTCGAATCACAGTACCCCAGCCACATTCAAACATCTGCAAATGGCAAAATACATAAGCTAAATATCAATAGTTGGTGGGTGGAAAACTTTAAAAGCTTTCCACCCACCAACTATTGATATTTAGACATTTTTATTTGCTTTACGCAATTTTATTGTATAATGTAATTTATTAAAACAAATCAGCATGAGAACCTGTTCTTGAAACAGTTAATGTAAGTTCGTCCTTTTCAACAATATAAATTAAAAGCCAATCTGGTTGAAACAGTTAATTTTCTTTATTTAACTCAAAATTTTTCTTTTCTTCTTCAATAGCATTAATTAATTCTTGTTCTGTTGGCATATGTAATTTGTATTCAGAAGAAAATATAGTTTTATTATCTTCTGGTAATGTATATTTTACAACGGTTTCATTTTTGTTAGTTGATAATAATATTCCAATTGTTTTATTTTCATCATTTTGTTTAATTTCTCTATCATAGTAATTAACATACATTTGCATTTGACCAATATCTTGATGTGATACTTTACCTATTTTTAAATCAATAATAACAAAGCATCTTAATAATCTATTATACAAAACTAAATCTGGATAAAAGTGGTCTTCCTCTAAAGTAAGTCTAACCTGATTTCCGACATAACTAAAACCTTTTCCTAGTTCTAATAAAAATTCTTTTAAATGTTCTATAATATTTTTTTCCAAATCACTTTCAAGATAATCTGTATTTTCTTTTATATCTAAAAATTCCAATACAAAAGGGTCTTTGACTAAATCTTTACTTGTTTCTAATATTTGTCCTTTTTCAGATAGTTCTAATATTTTTTCTTTATCAGCGGATAGTGTTAATCTTTCATATAATAAAGAATCTCTTTGCCTTTGAAGTTCTCTAACACTCCATTTAGAATTGATGGTTTCATTTAAGTAAAAATTTCTTTTAGGCTCTTCATCAATTTTTATAAGTTCTAAATAGTGAGACCAACTCAATTTGGCAGACACTGTCTTCCAAATTGGATACATTACATAAAATTTTCTCATAGTTCGTAAATTTCTTGAAGAAAATCCTTTGCCAAATTCATTAGTTAGTTTTTGAGATAATTTATCTAGTACAGCATCTCCATAACTCGCTCTTTCATCACCTTGCTGTATTTCCATAATTGCTTTTCCTATATTCCAATATAAACTAAGCATTTCTGTATTTACAGTTTGATAAACCTTATTTCTACTATTTATAACTAAATTTTTGATATTATAAAAAATATTATTTATTTCATTATCATTACCTATTAATTCATTATCCATAGCCTACCCTCCTTTTGCATTTAATATTTATTGAGAAGTTGCAATAAATGTATCACAACTTCTTTCTTATTTGCTTTACGCAATTTTATTAGCTTGTAGCTTGAATTCTCCCATATTTGTTTTTGCATAAATATTAAGTGTATTTCCTACTAATTCTGCCGTTATATTGTATTTTAAACTAAGCATATTATTTTTCATTTCTCCCGAAAAATAGCATTTGTTTCCTTCTACTCTTCCCCCATTTAAAGCATTTTTAGACCCCATTATTTCTACCATTCCATTTATTGCATTGCCTGACTGCTTTAGTGCAATTTTTGCGTTAATGCCTCCCATAGGTGTATTTATTTTTGTTTCATAAACTCCATCCATGTACAAAATTCCTCCTTTATAACTACTTTTATAGTAATCTAAATATATTATATGTAAAAGAGGCTCTATAGTTTACCACTCTTAATATTGTTTTGAATTAATTTCTGAAGCATATTTTTCGTAATTTGGCATATATGTTTCTATCATATTATAGAATGACTTTGTATGATTTTTATATCTTAAATGGCAAAATTCATGTAATACAATATATTCTATAGTTTCTTTACTGTACATTGCTATATCAGGATTTATTGTTATTTTTCCATCGGCACATTTGGCTATAAACTTGCTGTTTCTTTCTATTTTATAATCTTCTGGTGCAAATCCAGTCATTATTCTTGTTTTTTCCATTGCGACTTCTATTTCTTTTTTGGCTACCATATCATACATTTTCTCTATTAACATTTTTAATATTTCACTATTTTCTAGTTTTTTATATTTATTTGGAAGTATTACTCTTATTTCTCCATTTTCTATAGATAAATTTGGTGTTTTTACCATTTTATATTTTATTGCTAAATCATAGTTTTTGCCTAATACTTTTACTGTTTTTAGTTTTACATATTCTTTTTTTCTTTCGCATACTTCTTCATATTCATTTAATTTGCTTATTATCCATTGTCTTTTTTCTTCTACAATTTCTTGTATTTGTGTACTAGTTGTATACCAAGGAGCGTTTATAACTACTTCTCCATTTTGCACTGATATATACATATTATTGTACTCACTTTTGTTTACCGTATATGTTATAATATTATTTCTTGTTTTTAATAGATTCATCTCAACCACTCCTTACAAATTTTCGTTTTTAGAACTCTTGTTCGTTTCGTTGAACCTATTTTATATTTTATTTTATAAATTGTCAATAGTTTTTTAAATATTTTTCAAATTTTTGTTCGGATATTTTTTATGTTTTAAAGCTTATATTTTTACTGCTTTTAGCTATGTTTATAAAACATTATATTTTTTGATATTAAAATTTATTATTTCTATCCAATTGAAACTTAATCTTTATATGAACAAAAAAACATGATATACTATTTTATTCTATCATGCTTTTTTATTTTTCTAATTTTGCAACTAACTACACAATTTCCATCACTTTTCTGTCTAAACAATATTTATTATTGAAACTGACTGCATAATCTTAGTTGTGTAAGCTTTACCCAAACGGATGCATTAATTGGAAAAATGGTAATACGAATTTTTGAAATATTAATTCCTTTGTAGCTTTCTAATGATATAAATTGCTTATATGAATTTGTTAGTCCTCCATTAGTAAAATCTCCATATAATTCATGATAAGTTCCATCGATGTCAACAAATCCTAATCTATAGCCCTGCCCACCACTAGCACCATATTGTCCATATACCATTAAAGTGTCACCTTCTTTAATTTTCCAATTTTTAGGCAAAGTAATATCCGCATAATCTGAATACGTAGATTGATTACTTACTAAATTAGATGAACTTAATCCAATAGCTTCACTTTTAGCAGTACCATATGAAGAAGAATTATAATATTTTACATTTGTAGGGACGTAATTTAATATATTCATATTTGACGCAGAATTACTATTTATCTCACTTATCGGCACACTAATTTTTGAGTCTACTCCATAATATCCTGCTGATGGTATTGTTATTTCAGCGTTATCTCCATTTTGTTTTGCTGTCTTTGCTGTTACGGTCTTACCTGCATAATTTACCATCGTTCCTGTTATTAATTTTCCATCTTTATATGCTGTATAGCTTTTTAATATTTGATTTTCTGTTGCAGTCACTTTTCCTAAGTTTTCTTTTAATGCTACTAATTCATTTGCTTTATTTTGTAAGTCATTCTTTTCATTCTCTATTGTTGTTACTTTTTCGTTTAACTCAGCTATTTTCTTATCTTTTTCATCTCCTGTTTGAGACATCGAGTCTATTTGCTCTTGTAGTCTTTTTACTTGTCCTTCTAGCAGTTCTATTTTTGCTTTATTTTCTGTATAGCTTCCAGAAGATGTCGTTGTTCCTTGATATATATCTAATAAGCTTATTTCATATCCATTATCTTTTAAAATTATTGTATCTTTATCATCTTGCAAAGTTCCATATTTCGATATAATATCTTCTACTTGTGCTTGCTCTAATTCTTCATTTCTTCCTATTGCCTCTACTTGTGCTGCTAATATCTCTGTTCCTATTTTTTCTTTTGCTTCTGCTGTTATTTGTAATCTCTTTGCCTCTTTTGCTTTTGCAAATATTCCGTTATCTCCTACGGTCATACTTATGGCTATTCCTGCTAAAATTATTAGCACTATTATTGTTACCAGCAATGCAATTAATGTTATTCCATTTTGATTTTTAAATTGTTTTCTTTCCATTTTTCTTTTCCTCCGTATTTCGTTTTTTATTTATTGTACACAAAAAGAGATAGAAAAAAACGCTCAATTTTGCATAACACAAAAAAGCAGATTTTTTCTATCTCTACTATCTTTTATTTCTATTTCATTTAAACTATCGATATATATATATATATATATATATATACAGCCTCAGCTGTTTTAGCTTTCATCATTTTCTATTTTCTCCTTTGTTTTTCTTCTTGTATTATAATAACATTGTTAATCTTTAATGTCAATTACTAACCACAAACAAATTTTTTAATTTTTTCATCAATCTTACATTAACTTTTACAACATTACCACAATACACTGCCCTAAAATCCCTTACATAAAAATTTTTTTATAAAATTATCTGCTTTCCCCCACCTTATTATAAATTATTACTTTATTCCAATATATAAAAATTTAATAAATTGCTACTATTCTTTATTTAACTCTTCTATTTCATCTTTTGATAAAAGTGTTATTTTTTGTATATCTTTAATTGTCATTTTTCTTTCTAATAGTTTTTTGGCAATTTCTATTTTGCTTTTTCTTTCTCCTTTTTGCTCTCCTAATTTTTCACCGTTCTTTTCTACCTCTTTCTAATCCATCCTCTGTTGCATGAGCTAAAGCATTTTGTTCATCTCTTATTGCTTTTTCTTTTAGTTCTGCTATTCTTCTTAATTGTTTTATTTTGCTTATTTCTC
>CAKPFO010000056.1 GCA_934153805.1 uncultured Clostridia bacterium
TTTATATAAGCACAAAATGTGCTAATTAGATTATACTAATAATATCACATTTCGTGCTTATTGTAAACATAATATTGAATGTTTGTTTTAGAAAATATCGACACTTTTTGAGCTTTTTCGTAGTGTTATTTTTATTCTTTCACTTGATTTTCCTGTAATTTCTATTTTTTAATTGTCCCCATTGGCACAAATTAATCTATTTTAATAATTTGTACTGTTGTATAAGTTCCGCCACCTGTATTATTACGCCATTTTAAAATTGTACCTTTTTTTATATTTTGTATTTTATATAATGATGGATATCCTTGTGTTCCAAAATGTGAAGATGTAATGCGAGTAGCATTACAAGAATCACTAACATAGGATATATCACCTTGGTCATATGCCGAATGAAAAAAAATTAGTCCATTATTTATATCTTCAGTAGCTGTCCAATTATTAGCAGACCATAATGAAACAAGAACTTTATACGAACTGTTACCTAGAGCATTTATCTCACTTACTGGTATGCTTACCTTCGAATCTGTTCCATAGTAACCTGCCTGCGGTATTGTAATTTCTGCATTTTTTTCATTTTTTGTTATTGTGCTTGCAGTTACTGTTTTACCTGCATAATTTTCCATCGTTCCTGTTATTAGTTTTCCGTCTTTATAGGCTGTATAATCTTTTAGCACCTGTCCTTCTGTTGCTGTTACTTTGCTTAATGTTTCTTTTAAATTTGTTAGCTCTGTTGCTTTACTTGTTAGACTATTATTCTCATTTTGTAACTTATTTTTTTCATTCTCTATATTGGTAACTTTGTCATTTAGTTCTGCTATCTTTTTATCTTTTTCATCTCCTGTTGCAGACATTGAATCTAATTGCTCTTGCAATCGTTTTACTTGTCCTTCTAATAATTCTATTTTTGCTTTATTTTCTGTATAACTTCCAGAAGATGTCGTTGTTCCTTGATATATATCTAATAAGCTTATTTCATATCCATTATCTTTTAAAATTATTGTATCTTTATCATCTTGCAAAGTTCCATATTTCGATATAATATCTTCTACTTGTTCTTGCTCTAATTCTTCATTTCTTCCTATTGCCTCTACTTGTGCTGCTAATATCTCTGTTCCTATTTTTTCTTTGGCTTCTGCTGTTATTTGTAGTCTTTTTGCCTCTTTTGCTTTGTTAAATATTCCATTATCTCCTATTGTCATACTTACAGCTACTCCTGCTAATATTATTAGCACTATAATCGTTACAACCAAAGCAATTAAAGTTATACCTTTTTCTTCTCTCTTTTGTAATTTAAACATTAATTTTCCTCCTATTTTTTTTTATAAAATTTGTATATAATTTACTAGTTTCACTAAAATTTTATATTTAATACTGTATCTTTTTTCAAAACATACAGTAACATGTCTGTTTCTATTTAGCTACATTATAACATACATTTTTCTTTAATAAATTTATAGTATTGTTTTCTAATTTATATTGTTTTATGCTTCTATCATATTAATATGTTAATTATTAATTTTATAAATATTAGCAATCCACTTTGCATTTGTCCACACTGGAATACTTGGTGTAACTGTTATAGTTTTTTCTAGACTATTATAATTATAGGAAAAATTTATATATATATCGCTTTGTCCACTTCCAATTACAGTATTAGTTAATTCAACTAGTATATTTTTAGTATCTAATTCAGTTGGTAAAGATTCATTTGTAAAATGATATGCACTATTTGTTCCCGAAGATTCTACTGATGTTACACCTGACGCAATTAATGTGCAATTTGTTCCAACTGTATATAGAAATGGATAATTTGCAAAATCGCTATTGGCACCAGATACTACTATATTATTATCATTTATACTATATGAGTAATTCATAGACACATTTCTACAACCACTGCCAAACCATGCTCTATCTATTTGAACCGCTGTTGTATCTTTGTTCAATGGAGAATCCACTATGCCTTTTGTACGAATTATTTTTTCACCTTTAACCATTAGCAATCCAGATATTACGTTCTTTCCCAAAGTACTATTTATTTTACTTATTGGTATGCTTACCTTCGAATCGATTCCATAATAGCCTGCTGATGGTATCATAATTTCTGCATTATTTCCATTTTGTTTCACTATCTTTGCTGTTACTGTTTTACCTACATAGTTTTCCATCGTTCCTGTTAGCAATTTTCCATCTTTATATGCTGTATAGCTTTTTAATATTTGATTTTCTGTTGCAGTCACTTTTCCTAAGTTTTCTTTTAATGCTGTTAATTCATTTGCTTTATTTTGCAACTCATTCTTTTCATTCTCTATTGTTGTTACTTTTTCGTTTAAGTCTGCTATTGTTTTGTCCTTTTCATCTCCTGTTGCAGACATTGAATCTAATTGCTCTTGCAATCGTTTTACTTGTCCTTCTAATAATTCTATTTTTGCTTTATTTTCTGTATAACTTCCAGAAGATGTCGTTGTTCCTTGATATATATCTAATAAGCTTATTTCATATCCATTATCTTTTAAAATTATTGTATCTTTATCGTCTTGTAATGTTCCATACTTTGATATTATATCTTCTACCTGTGCTTGTTCTAGCTCTTCATTTCTTTCTATAGCTTCAACTTGTGCTGCTAATATCTCTGTTCCTATTTTTTCTTTGGCTTCTGCTGTTATTTGTAATCTTTTTGCCTCTTTTGCTTTGGTAAATATTCCGTTATCTCCTACAGTCATACTTATGGCTATTCCTGCTAATATTATTAGCACTATTATTGTTACCACCAAGGCAATTAAGGTTATTCCCTTTTGATTTTTAAATTGCTCTCTTTCCATTTTTTCCCTCCATGTTTCGTTTTCTTTTATCTATTGTACACAAAAAAAGATAGAAAAAAACGCTTAATTTTGCATAACACAAAAAAGCAGATTTCTTCTATCTCTACTATCTTTTATTTCTATTTCATTTAAACTATCGCTATATACAGCCACAACAGTTTTAGCTTTCGTCATTTTTTAGTTTTCTCCTTTGTTTTTCTTGTCCCTATAATAACACTGTAAAAATTTAGTGTCAGTTACTAACACAAACAAACTTTGCTTTTTATTTTTCCTCTATCAATTTACATTTATTTTTATAAAATTACATTCCATCTCTACTACTTTATTTTTGTCCAAAATTCTTCCCCACATCACACTACCCTAAAATCCCTCATTTTTTCGATTTTTTATTAGTAGTATAAAAATTTTCAATGTTCCTACAATGTCCCCTAGTCCACCATTAATAATTATTTCATTTTATATAACATAGAGTTATACATATAATGATAATCTGTAGCTGTTGTAGGATTTCCTGAGTTTATTATAGTAATAGTTTCACCTTTTTTCAATTTAACAAACTTTGAACGTAAATTATTCAATTCAAAGCAATCTCCAAGACTTGATACTATTGTTCTAGTATCCACTGTAATTGTCGTAGTATAATTTCCTCCACCAACACCTGTTCCTACTGGTACTATTGTAACTATGCAATCCATATCTTCTGTTGCTGTATATGTTATTGGTGCGCTCCTATCTCCTGAAACTTTCTTAATTGATTCTAGACTTGTATAACTTTCCAACTTATCATTTAATGCATCAATTTCATCCTTTAATTTATCCACTGATACACTAATCTTTGAATCTGTTCCATAGTATCCTGCTGATGGTACAGTAATTTCTGCGTTATCTCCATTTTCTGTTATACTACTTGCAGTTACCGTTTTACCTGCATAATTTTCCATTGTTCCTGTTATTAGTTTTCCGTTTGAATATGCCTTGTAATCTTTTAATACTTTGCCTTCTGTTGCTGTTGTTTGAGCTAGTTCTGCTTTTAGATTATCTAATTCTGCACTTCCTGTGCTACCTCCAGTTGAACCACCTGAACTTGCTGTTGTTCCATTGTATATTTCTTTTAAACTTATTTCATATCCATTGTCTTTTAATTTTATTGTATCTCCGTCTGCTTGTAGCTCTCCGTATTTTGCTATTATTTCTTCTACTTTAGATTGTTGTAATTGTTCGTTTTTTTGTACTGCTTCTACTTGTGCATCCAATATTTCTGTTCCTATTTTTTCTTTGGCTTCTGCTATTATTTGTAGTCTTTTTGCCTCTTTTGCTTTGGTAAATATTCCGTTATCTCCTACGGTCATACTTATAGCTATTCCTGCTAATATTATTAGCACTATTATTGTTATTACCAAGGCAATTAAGGTAATTCCTTTTTCTTCTCTTCTTTGTATATTTATCATTTTCCCTCCATATATTTACACTATCTACATCTTATTGTTTTGTTTATTTGGCTATTTTCCTCTTACCGTTCCATTAGGTGAAACAATAATAGTTTTTGTTGCTGACCATGTACCGTGAATGCCATGTTAGTGGGAAAACATTATATCCTCCAACATATAAATACACATTTGCACTAGCATTATTTTCAGAATTTACCATAGAAGAAACATATATTGAGCACACTAGTTCATGTTCCTGATTTAAGCTACTATTAATTGAACTAACACCATTTTTTATTTTTTCAACCGGTATACTTATTTTTGAAGTAGTTCCATAGTATCCTGCTGATGGTATTGGTATTTCTGCATTTTCCCCATTTTCTGCTATGCTGCTTGATGTTACAGTTTGTCCCTCATTATTTGCCATACTTCCTGTTATTAATTGTCCATCTTTGTATACAGTGTAGTCTTTCAAGATTTTGTCTTCTGTTGCTGTTGTTTGGGCTAACAATGCTTTTAAATCACTTAATTCTTTATTTGATTCTGTCTGTGTTTTTGATGCATCTTCTAATTTTTGTTCTAATAGTGCAACCTTTGCTTTTAGTTCTGTATAGCTTCCTGTACTAGTAGTAGTTCCCTTATAAATATCTGACAAACTTATCTCATATCCATTATCTTTTAAGACAATTGTATCTTTGTCATCTTGTAATGTTCCATATTTTGATATTATATCTTCTACTTGTGCTTGCTCTAATTCTTCATTTCTCCCTATTGCCTCTACTTGAGCATCAAGTATCTCTGTTCCTATTTTTTCTTTTGCCTCTGCTGTTATTTGTAATCTTTTTGCTTCCTTTGCTTTTGTAAATATTCCGTTATTTCCTACGGTCATACTTATGGCTATTCCGGCTAATATAATTAGCACTATGATTGTTATTACTAATGTGATTAATGTTATTCCTGTTTGATTTTCTGTTTCTAAATTTTTCATTTATATTAGTCAGTCCTTTCTTAACTTTGCTACATCTTAAAATATAATCCAACCTGGTTAGTGTTTGCACCTATAGAAAATGTTCCATTTTCCAATGCCTCTATAATACCCAAATATATGCAATAATAATTTTGCATATAAACATCTGTAGAAGTAGTAAATGTCGTTTTTACATTTCCAAATATACAACTTGGCGATGAAATTGATAAAATTTGTCTATAATCACATACCCCACAATAAAGATATTTTTCACCTTTTGCTACTGAAATAGGGGTTGAATTATCTATACTACTTTTTAAGTATTTTACATCAACATTATCTTTAATAATAAATGCATCAATAGCATTATTATTATTTGCTTTAGTCCATTCTATATTAACACTAGAATCATTTTCTAAATCATACACCTTTAAAATTACATTTACATAAATGTGTCCAAACACATTTGTTGATGTGAATTTTGCTGTTTTTCCACTAATGCCAGGTACATTGTGAGATCTTTGGTCATATGCATCAATTAAAAATAATGTTCCATTTTTATAATCATCCGGTATAGACAATGTAGAATTTCCCTGTGTAACTTTTGGATGATAAACTGCTATTGATTGACCTGTTATTTTTTCAACCGGTATACTCACCTTTGAATCTGTTTCATAGTAACCTGCCGACGGGATTGTTACTTCTACGTTGTCTCCATTTTCTGTTATACTACTTGCAGTTACCGTTTTACCTGCATAATTTTCCATTGTTCCTGTTATTAGTTTTCCGTTTGAATATGCCTTGTAATCTTTTAATACTTTGCCTTCTGTTGCTGTTGTTTGAGCTAGTTCTGCTTTTAGATTATCTAATTCTGCACTTCCTGTGCTACCTCCAGTTGAACCACCTGAACTTGCTGTTGTTCCATTGTATATTTCTTTTAAACTTATTTCATATCCATTATCTTTTAATTTTATTGTATCTCCATCGGCTTGTAACTCGCCATATTTTGATATTATTTCTTCTACTTTAGATTGTTGTAATTGTTCATTTTTTTGTACTGCTTCTACCTGTGCATCTAATATCTCTGTTCCTATTTTTTCTTTGGCTTCTGCTGTTATTTGTAATCTTTTTGCTTCTTTTGCTTTGGTAAATATTCCATTATCTCCTACGGTCATACTTATTGCTATTCCTGCTAATATTATTAGCACTATTATTGTTACCACCAAAGTAATTAAAGTTATTCCTTTTTCTTCTTTCTTTTGTAATTTAATCATGTTTTCCTCCTATTTTTTCTAACATACAATTTTTTTAGTTAATTAAAACTTGTGAACTGTTAATGCATATGAAAAGCTTATATTCCATCATACAATCTCTCTATTTAAATATACCATAACACGCTTCTTTCTTCAACGAATTTGCTCAATGTCATTTACTTGTAAAATTTCTGTAACATTTCTGTAATACGCACTAATTTATAGTATTCTATACACATGCAAAAAAGGAATCATTATATAAAATGGCTCCTTTTCTTTTAGTAAAAACTTATTTTCTTTCTACTGCTATATTTAATTTTTCTCCATTAATTGATGTTTCTGTGTACTCCTTGTTTTCTGCTTCATATATAATTTCATCAGCCAAAGTATCTTTCATTATTTGGCTTGCAAACTTTTTAATTACATTTTCTAGCATATCGTTTCCTGATACATAAAGATTTATTCTATCTAGTACCTCAAATCCACTGTCTTTTCTCATGTTTTGTACTTTTGATAATATTTCTCTTACATATCCCTCTTCTTTTAATTCTTCTGTAATTACAGTTTCTAATACTACACCAATCTCTCCTTCACCAGCAAAAGCAAATCCTTCTTTTCCTTGCATTGTAACTAATAAGTTCTCACTATTTAGTTCTATTTGTATTCCGTCTATTTCTACATTATATGATTCTCCATTTTGAACTTTTAGTGCTAATTCCATTTGGTCTTGCTCTGCAATTTTCTCTCTTATTTTTGGAATTAATTTTCCATATTCTTTACCTAGTACTGGTAAGTTAGGCTTAATTTCAAAATTTACATATTCAGCCATTTGTGCACCTAGTATAACCTCTTTTACGTTTAATTCGTCTTTTACAATGTCTGAATAATATCCTGGTAATGTATTTACTGATATTAACATTTTTGAAAGTGGTTGTCTATTTTTAATATTTGCACTGTTTCTTGCACTTCTTCCTAGTTTTACTATAGTGTATGCTAAATCCATTTCTTTTTCTAGATTTTTATCTATAGCACTTTCATCTACTTCTGGCCATGTACATAAGTGTATACTTTCTGGTGCTGTCTTATCTAAATTTACTACTAAGTTTTGATAAATTTCTTCTGTTACAAATGGAACAAATGGCGCTGCTACCTTGCTTAATGTAACTAACACATTGTATAGTGTTGTGTATGCTGTTATTTTGTCATCTGTTAATTTATCTGACCAGAATCTTTCTCTGTTTCTACGTACATACCAGTTTGATAATGTATCTGTAAATTCTTCTATTTCTAGTGCTGCATTTGTTATGTCATATTTTTCTAATTTTTCGTCTATATCTTTTACTAATGTGTTTAGTTCAGATATAATCCATTTGTCCATTACATTTTCAGATTTTACATTTTTGTACTCTAATGGATTAAATTTATCTATTTCTGCATATAGTACATAGAATGAGTAAACATTCCATAGTGTAGATAAGAATTTTCTTTGTGTTTCTTCTACATCTTTTACTGAAAATCTTGTTGGTAGCCATGGTGCACTTGTTGTGTAGAAATGCCAACGTGTAGCATCTGCCCCTACTGAATTTAATACATCAAATGGGTCTACTACGTTTCCTAAATGTTTAGACATTTTCAATCCTTTGCTGTCTAAAACGTGTCCTAATACTATACAATTTTCAAATGGATTTGTATCAAATATACATGTTGAAATTGCAAGTAATGTATAGAACCATCCTCTAGTTTGGTCAACAGCTTCTGATAT
>CAKPFO010000057.1 GCA_934153805.1 uncultured Clostridia bacterium
ATTGTTACTAAATTTGAATAAAATACTGTAAGTTCTGCAACCTCTGGTATCATTGATTGAATATATATTGTTGTTTTCTCTGGATCTATTCCACATGATAAATAGTCCATAGCTACTTCTCTTACATTTTTTCTTACTTTATCTGGATTATTAAAATTGTCTGTTAATGCTTGCACATCTGCAATTAGTATGTATGGATCATATAATCCTGAATTTTGCATTTCTACTCTCTTTTTTAAAGAACCAAAATAATGTCCTATATGTAATCTTCCTGTTGGTCTGTCTCCTGTTAATATACGTTTTTTATCTGCCATTTCCAATTTCATTCCTTTCTTCATTATAAATAACTCAAATTAAGATTTTATACACAGTACAAACTACCGTAAAATCTAATTTCTACCATATTATCTTCTACTAAAAGTTATAATACTTTCCTAAAATATAAATATTATTAAATTTTAGCATAACAAAAATTGTAATTATTTATTAATTTTTCTTTATTAATTCTTATATATTATACATAATTTTTCCAACTTTTTCAATAATTTTATAAAATTTTACGTTGACATAATTGTGTTTGTATTATATACTATATAAAAATATTTTTTAGGAGGATAGCATTATGAATGATGAGCTAAAAGCTTTAAGTCTTTATCGGTTAAATAACCCAAATGAATTAACTCCAAGTCAATTTCAAAAATTAGAAATTGAAATTAAACAACCTCAACCAAATACTATTTCAGATGAATATGCTGACTTTAAATTGTGGCTCAGTGGATACCCGTCTAGGCAACATCTTTTTAAAGATGTTTTAAGCTCTCAATTTCGTAAAAAGAGTATTTCAAAAATTTTAGAAGTTGGATGCGGTAGAACTGCTAAATTATCTAAATTATTGGCCAGTGAAGGTTATGATGTAACTTGCATTGATCCAAAATTAGAAATACCAGAAGACTCCGCAAATTTAAAGGGTATAAAGGATGTTTTTGACTATCAAACGTTTGACTTAAGTGGTTTTGACTTTGTAGTAGCACAAGAACCTTGTGAAGCTACCGAACATATTGTTAGAGCATGCATTAATTACAATGTACCTTTTATAATTTCTTTATGTGGCGTTCCTCACACTTTAATTTCAGGAGAGACACCGGATAATGTATATGAATGGTATGGTTATCTTTTAAAGATTTCGCCTAATAATATAAAGATACAGCCATTTTCTATGTTTTCTTTTGCAACCATGCTACTTAGCTATTCAGCTTTGTAACTAAAATTCAATTCTATTTGTGGAGGTGTGTTTATGAGTAAATCAAATTATGAAATCTATTGTGAAAAAGAGCAACCTAAAAAATTAGCTGAAATGCCTAGTCAAAAAACACTGCAGGAAAGCTTAGAGTATGTAAAAAAGTGTAAAAATATTTACTCTCCTACTATGATTGAAGGTATGATTTATATGCTTTCTCAATTGTATAACATTAGTAGCAGCGAAGTAGAAAGTTTCTTGGCCGGCAATGCTTATTGGCTTATTTAACTTTAAAAAGGTACTTAATTAAGAACTTAATAGTTTTGTTATGTATTTTTTCTAATATGAGAATCTATATATAACAAAAAAAGAATTCATCATAAAGGTGAATTCTTTTTTTCATTTATGCTTGTGCTTCCTCTACTGGGTAAACACTAACTTTCTTCTTATCTTTTCCTAGTCTTTCAAATTTAACATTTCCATCTACTAATGCGAATAATGTATCATCGCTTCCGATTCCAACGTTTGTTCCTGGATGGAATTTTGTTCCTCTTTGTCTTACTAGAATATTTCCAGCTAGAACAAATTGTCCATCAGCTCTTTTTAGTCCAAGACGTTTTGATTCACTGTCTCTACCGTTTTTAACACTACCTTGACCTTTCTTATGAGCCATGCTTTTCACTCCCTTCTATAGGTTACATTTATTTCTCTTTTATTAATTTTGTTTTAATTATGCTTCAGCTTTTGCTGTTGCTTTTTTTGTAGTTGTTTTTGCTTCAGTTGCTTCTGCTTTTGGAGCTTTTTCAGCAGCTGTTGCTATTTTAGTAATTTCTACTTTAGTAAATGGTTGTCTGTGTCCTTGTGTTCTTCTGTAGTTCTTTTTAGCTTTGTATTTGTAAACTACTATTTTTTTACCTTTACCATGTTCAACAACTTTACCTTCTACTTTAGCACCTTTCACGTAAGGAGCTCCTACTTCTACTTTTTTGTCATCAGATACTAGAACTACATCTTTAAATGTAACTTTTTTTCCTTCTTCTGTATCTAATTTTTCGAAGAATACTACATCTCCTTCTGATACTTTATATTGCTTTCCACAGCTTTCAATTATTGCGTACATTAATTGTACACCTCCTCTTATATGTATACTCGCTAAGCATAAAATACTAGGCAGCTAATTATTTCATTAGCATTTCGTGCCCGACCCAGGCGGCTTACAGATAGTTATTTTATCACACAATTACCTATTTGTCAATTAATTTTAACCTAAATTGTAAATAATCTCCACTTATTAAGTAAAAATCTATTCCTTCGACATTTCCTTCTACTGCATCTTTATGAGAATTTCCATGTAAATGTCCATAATAGCATTTTTCAATTTTATATTGTTTCATAATGTCTAAAAATTTAGAGTCATATGTATACTCATTTTTCATTTTCGTTTTTGCTATTGGTGGATAGTGCATTATGCATATAATTTCTTTGTCTTCTCCATATTTTTTTATAGCATCTTGTATTGAGAGTTCTAGTCTTGCAGCTTCTCTTTTTATCATTTTTTCGCTATTTTCAGTGTCTAATAGTGCCCAACCTCTTGTTCCTACAAAGATTCTATCTTCTATTAAAAAGCTATTGTTATATAGAAAATCTATATTATTAAAATTATTTTCTTCTAAATATCTTTTCATAGATGTAACTGTTGTCCACCAATAGTCATGATTTCCTTTTAGCATAATTTTTCTTCCTGGTAGCAAATTTAAATACTCGAAATCTCTATATGTCTGTTCTAAGTAAGTAGCCCACGAAAAGTCACCAGCAAGAATAACTGTATCTTCTGGTTTTACTTTTTGGTTCCAATTCTCTTTTATTTTTTCTGTGTAATCTTGCCAGCCATCTCCAAATATATCCATTGGCTTGTTTACTCCAAATGGCAAGTGCAAATCACCTATTACATATATTGACATATCTTCTCCCTATTGAAGGGCTGTCCCTTTTAGCAAATTTTTTCGAAAAAGGGGCGTCCCTTTTAGTTAATTTTTAAGTTTGGTACTGCGTTTAAGTCTAAGTCTGAGGTTATTCCGTTTATATAATTATAATAACCTGCTGAAGCTATCATTGCTGCGTTATCTGTGCATAGTATTGGTTCTGGGTAATATACTTTTATTCCTTTTTCTTTTTCTAATTCTTGGAATCTACCTCTTATATAGCTATTGGCAGATACACCTCCTGCTAGTGCAATTGTTTTTAAATTTAATTGTTCGCATGCTTTTACTGAATTTTCTATTAATACATCTGTAACTGCTTTTTCAAAGCTTGCTGCTAAATCTGCCTTGTTTAAGTCTGGTGTTTTGTGATTTAAATTTATTACAGCTGTTTTTATTCCACTAAAGCTAAAATCTAAATTATCGAAATGCGTTTCAGGAAGTTTTATATTGGCCTCTCCTTCTTTAGCAAGTTTATCTATTTTTGGTCCTCCTGGGTATCCCAGCCCTATTACTCTTGCTACTTTATCAAATGCTTCTCCTATTGCATCATCTCTTGTTTTTCCTATTATTTCAAATTCTTTATAATTTTTTATATGTACCAAGTGTGTATGTCCGCCTGATATTACAAAAGCTAAGAATGGTGGTTTTAAATCTTTATGAGTTATATAATTTGCTGCTATGTGGCCTTCTATATGATTTGTCCCAATTAATGGCTTTTTGGCTGCAAAGGCAAGTGCTTTTGCATATGATACACCTACTAATAGTGCTCCTACTAGTCCAGGTCCATATGTACAACTAATTGCATCTATATCTTGCAAATTAATATTGGCCTCTTTTAAAGCTTTTTTGGTAACATTAGAAATAGCCTCTACGTGATTACGAGACGCTATTTCTGGTACTACTCCTCCAAATTTTGTATGAATGTCTATTTGTGAGCTTATTATATTTGATAAAACTTCTCTTCCATTTTTTACTACAGCAACTGATGTTTCATCACAGCTTGATTCTATTCCTAATATAAGTACATCTTTCATTTAATTGTATTTCTCCTATATTTTTTATATTAATTTCTAATCTTTTTTATTAGCTTCTAAAATATTTTTTATTAATCTAATATATTTAAATTAACAAAATGCTCGTTCTAGCTAAATTTCTAGAAATTGTAGCTTACAATATTCTTCCAAACAATGTTAATATTCCTTTTAACATTCCATTATATGCCCCTGATAGTATTGGAGATATTATCATTGAAGCTATTGGTGTTATCCATATTATTATAAATACTATATATAATATTTGATAATTTCTATCCATCCATTCTTTTGCATTATATGGTAAGAAATTCCTTAATATTTTAGAACCATCTAATGGTGGCAATGGTATTAAGTTAAATATTCCTAATCCTAAATTTACAGATACACATAGCATAAGCAACTGTATTATTATCGCAGTAACTTGATTTGCAGTTACTATTGTTGCTCCATATGAACCTATTTTTATATAACTATCTGTTGCAATTAAAGTTATTCCTATTACTACAGAAAATATTATCGCTAATATGAAGTTCATTAGTGGTCCTGCAAATGACACTATTGCTTCGCTTGCAGACATACTTCTATCTCTATTAAAGTTTCTAGGATTTATTTCTACTGGTTTTCCCCATCCAAATCCTGCAAACACTAGCATTACAGAACCTACTGGGTCCAAGTGTGCTAATGGATTTAATGTTAGTCTTCCTTGTCTTCTTGGAGTATCATCTCCTAGTTTATCTGCTGCAAATGCATGTGCAAATTCATGAAATGTTATTGCTATTAACACTGCAGGTAGTGTTAATAGCAAGTTTATTAAATTATCTGGGTTTGTAATATATCCTCCAATATTCATTATTATAAATATTGCAAGTATTACATATATTATTCTATTATCAAATCCAAAGTTAAACATTAATATCTCCTTTGATAAATTTTTAGTGTTTTTAACTTTTCTTATTATAACATATTTTTTTTAATAATCAATTGTTTCCGTTTATATTCTCAAAAAATCGTATTTCAATTATGTAAGATAATTTAAAAAATTGCATTCATTTTATCAAATTCGCTTATTTTAAATTCATCAAAAACACTTGTATTGTATGTAAAGAAAAAAGCATACAAGTAACCTAATAATAAGTTATTGTATACTTTTTTAAATTCTTTTATACACTATTAAATAATCCATCTTATCCTCCTAAATCTATATTACAATCTTTAGTGGATTGACGGATTTTTCTTTCGCTGTTTCCATAGTATATTATCATATTTTTCTTGCGAAATTTGTCGAAATATGCGAAAAACTCAAAAAATATAAATAAAAGAGCCAATGGCTCTCTTATTTATTGAATTTTTGTTTGATTTTGAGTACTCTTTTAAAAATCTTTTCTCTTCTTTTAATTACTTTTTTAGATTTAAGGCTTTTTCTATATGCCTTTATTGCACTAATACAATAAGAATGATTCCAGATATAGTACCAATAAAAATCTTTCATAGCCAAAAAAATTGAGTAAAAAAAAGAATTGTCTTTATTTTGCATATTGAAGAACTTTTCAAATTTAGTCCATTCAAATTTTAAGATATACATCATATCATGCAATTTTTGTTTCTGTGGTTTACTCCAATCAATTACAATAATATCAGGTTTTTCCATAATAATATTATCATAACGATTTAGTGTATATCCTTTTCGCCAATAATAATTAAGGACTAGCTCAAGTTCAGTATTTGATAATTCATTCAAATTAAGTTTTGTACTGTCTATTCCATAGGCTAACTTTGATGTGTCATAACAAAAAACTCCCATTGTCTGCATAGAATATAATTCAAAATTAATTTCATGTATCCAAAACGAAACAATATCTTTTGCACGTTTATCAGCAAAGTTTTCTTCTGACAATCTTCTTAATTCTATGTTGTATTTAATGAATTCTTCAATTTGATTCCGTACTTCTTTTTTCATATTTTTTCCTCCTCCAATAATTATTGAATAGTAGATTATAAAAATTAAATTATGTGAATTATATCACGATTTTGCTAGAAAGTAAAGAAAAAGGAATTATCAATTGACAATCCCTCTTTCCAAAAAAGTCAGTCAGAAATAAAATCTGCATCGACTTCTTCTAAAGTTATGTTCGGCTGGAAATAATAATATTAAAATTTATAATGAAAAAATGCCTCATCTTTAATATAAAGGTGAGGCATTTTTTATGAGAATATTTCATTTTTTGTGAATTGTTAAAAACAATTTAATTTAATAATTCTATGGTAAAATACATTTTTTTGTTTCCTCTAATCGAAAACTTTACTTGAATTAAAGATGCTCCAAAACTATAAACATATTTTAAAGTATCTTTATCGTTTATACCATGCTTTACTTTAGTTAAACTTGATTCTGAAAGTAATGCATAATTTGGATTATTTTTTCCAAGAAAACCTTTTAATAGTTTAATAACATAACTTTCATCAATATCCTCAAACTTCTTTTTAGATATTTCTCCAGACATTGAATGATCACTTTTTAAATATTCCATAATTAGTTCCCTCCTTGAATATTAATTCGTTGCTTATTTGTTCTATATGTGAACTCCAAAAGGAGATTATAAAAATTAAATTATGTGAATTATATCACGATTTCGTATAAAAGTAAAGAAAAGAACTATCATGACTGATAATTCCTTTCTTTACACTTTCAATATCCAATTACAATTTAATCAGTTTTCTTAATTGTTTTTCAGTAACTGTTCTTTTTCTTCCTGTCTACGAAGAAACTCTCTTGAACTTGTATCACGAAATTCTGATACTCCATATTTCTTTTCAAGTTGTTCAATTTCTTCTCGTGTTGCTTTTTCAGGTTTTACATTTAAATCTTTGTAATCTTCAAATGCCATAGATTTCCTCCTAACAAATTATTGTTTACAAGTTACATTAAAAATCTTGTTGAGTATTAATCTCTTTCACATAATCAAGAATATTGGAGAATGTCTCATCATCAAAATACAATGATTTATCCCATTCATACCAAATATCGAATGCAGATTTAGCTCCATCTTTTACCATTTGCTGAACTCTCTGACTTTTGAAAACAACATTATTCTCCTGCTCATCTAAAGAATGTTGACATCCCATATCCTGATAAACTTTTGCTTGAATATCTGCTTCCAGTTTATCACAATGATGTGCAAAGATAGCTTCTTTTGTTTTCTTCTCATCAAATTCTAATAGTAATGAATAAAACTCATCTTTCTTGATTAGGTCTCCAAGAACTTCTTTAATAGCTTCATGTTCTTTTTCTATTTTTTCTTCAGGAGTAATATTATCAAATGGCGTAATATCTCCTATGACAACCTCTCCTAATTCATGGATAACAAGCATTTTCACAACTTTATTAATGTCTAAATTTGTTTCAAATTCAGAATCAATGCTTAATGCTAATATGCATGTACCATAAACATGTTCTGCTATACTTTCAAGCCGTTCTTTACTCACATTCCAATGAGTTTCATCCCAGCCACTTCTTATTTTATATTTAAGTTGTGTAGCTAAAAGATAGAACCTCATTGCCTCTGCTATGCTATTTTTACTCATACTTTTTCCTCCTTAAAATATTCATTTTATAATAACTGCCTCTATATCAACCTGCAAAACAGGATGAAAAAATTTGATTAGCAAATCGCTAAAATTATGTAAATAGTGTATCATGATTTCACGTAAAAGTAAAGGAAAATCC
>CAKPFO010000058.1 GCA_934153805.1 uncultured Clostridia bacterium
CATGCTAAAAATTTTCCGTATCTTCCATATTTGTATACCATCATTCTTCCGCATTTTTCACATTGTACATCAGATACTTCATCTTCTAGTTTTACATGTTCTAGTTCTTTTTCAACTTTGTCCAAAGTTACTTTAAAAGGTCCATAAAACTCTCTAATTACTTGCTTCCATTCTTCCTTTCCGTCAGCAACTTCGTCAAATTCTTCTTCTATTTTTGCTGTAAATTCTACATTTATAATGTCTGGGAAATTCTCAACTAGTAATTTATTTACAATTTTTCCAAGCTCTGTTGGTCTTAATTGTTTTTGCTCTTTTTCTATGTATCTTCTTTCTAAGATAGTTGTAATTGTTGGCGAATATGTACTTGGTCTTCCTATTCCTTTTTCCTCTAATGCTTTTACTAAGCTTGCTTCTGTGTATCTTGCAGGTGGTTCAGTAAAGCTTTGTTTTGGCTCTATTTTCTGTTCTTTTACCTTTTCTTTTATATTAAGTTCTGGAAGATTTGTATCTTTTTCATCCTTTCCTTTGCTATCTTCTGATTCTACATATAACGTCATAAATCCTTTAAATTTAAGTGTTTGTCCATTTGCTTTGAAATCATAGTCATTTACTTTTATATCAACTGATACAGTGTTATATATTGCAGCAGACATTTGACTTGCTATAAAACGGTTGTATATTAATTTATATAGTTTATATTGGTCATTTGTTAATGCACTTCTTATTTTGTCTGGTTCAAGTTCTACATAAGTTGGTCTAATACCCTCGTGTGCATCTTGTGCATCCTTATTTGTTTTGTAATATCTATTCTCGTAATAATTCTCGCCATATTCACTTACTATATGAGTTTTAGCAGCTAGCCTTGCTTCTTCTGAAATTCTTGTAGAGTCTGTTCTCATGTATGTAATTAAACCTACTTCACCCTTTTCTGGTACTTTTACACCTTCATATAAGCCTTGTGCAACACTCATTGTTTTCTTTAAAGAAAATCCTAATTTTCTAGATGCTTCTTGTTGCATTGTACTTGTTGTAAATGGTGGAGCTGGAGTTCTTTTCTTTTCGCTCTTTTTTATATCATCTATTATATATTCTTTTCCTTTTATATCGGCTAAGATTTTTTCTACTTCTTCTTTAGAATGAATTTCCATCTTTTTGCCATCTTTCCCTACAAAGCGTGCTTCAAAAGTTTTGTTTGTCTTTTCTTCCATTAATGTAGCATATATGTTCCAATATTCTTCTGGTATAAATTTCGCTATTTCTTCTTCTCTATCTACTATTAGTTTAACTGCTACAGACTGCACTCTACCTGCTGATAATCCTCTTTTTACTTTTTTCCATAATACAGGACTTATTTTATAACCTACAATTCTATCTAATACTCTACGTGCTTGTTGAGCATCTGTTAAATTCATATCAATTTTTCTTGGTTTCTTTATAGATGATTGAACTGTCTCTTTTGTTATTTCGTTAAATGTTACTCTACAAATGCTGTCTTCTGGTATACCTAGTATATGTGCTAGGTGCCATGCTATTGCTTCTCCTTCACGGTCAGGGTCAGTTGCCAAATATACTTGTTTACTATTTTGTGCATCTTTTTTTAAGCTTTTTATTAAATCTCCCTTTCCTCTAATATTTATATATTCTGGTTCAAAATCGTTTTCTATATCTACACCTAATTTTGATTTTGGAAGGTCTCGTATATGCCCCATAGATGCTACAACTTTTGTGTTCCCTCCAAGAAACTTTTTTATTGTATTTGCCTTTGCAGGTGATTCCACAATAATTAATTTATCTGTCATTAGTTTTCTCCTTTTTTATTTCTTCACCATAGTATTGTAAAGTATATTATCACTTTTTGCAATACTTTTGGAAATTTTTTCAAATATATATCAAAAAAGGACTAGATTTCTAGTCCTTTTTTGAGTATCTTTATTAACTTGCTTCTTTTATGCATCTTGTTAAGTCATTCATACTTATAGAGTAGTCCTGCAATTGCAAATCTTCTATAAGCATGTTTAACTGCTTTTCTTCGTTTCCTCTAAAAAGTGGTCTCACAAATGTTACCTCTATTTTGCTCATTACTTTGCTGCTCTGTTTAGTAACTTCTTCCTTTGTCACTTTTATAAGGTATCTCCGTCCTTTTTTAGAAACGACTTTTGCTTTATCAATATAATATGCTTTCATAAAGATATCTCCTTTCAACGCTTTATATACATATTATACCATTATTTTATGTCAAACACAAGCATTCTTAATTTTGTAATTGCAATTTATATAGTTTTATTAAGTCTTTTATTTGGCTAATTTGCATATCATCTTCTGTTATTTTTCCCTGCTCATACATTTTTTGTAATGTATACAATTCCATATTAACATTTATTTGTTTTTTAAAGTTCTCTTTTACGGATTCTATATCAGTTTTTCTAGAAATTTCCACATCTTGATTACTTTCAGTTAGTAATTTTTGCTTTTTAAATATTTTTTCAAAAAATTTTTTTATTTTATCTAACATTATAATCCTCCTATCTTGATGTTTCATCTTTTGTTTGATTCTCTTTTTCTAGTCCTTTATCATTTGTTCTTTGTAAGCGTAACTCTTTAAGTTGTCTTAATTCTTTAATTGCCTCTTGAACTTCTATTGATTCCTTTAGAAAGTCTTTGCCACTTTCTGCATCCTCTTCTATCCATTTAGTTTCTGGAATGTTTGGAACTGCAACTCTTCCTGTTTGATACTGTATTCCTTCTTTCATAGAATGATGGTCATCACTACCGCCAGATGCCTTTATACCATGTTCTCTTACTTTTCCTAATAAAAACTCTCTAAATTCATATGAATGGTCTGGATAATATACCTCTAGTCCATCTAATCCTTCTTGTATCATATCATCTATATAATTTTCTACTGGCATTTTATCTTTGTATCTTCCTACATGTGCTAAAAATGCCTGTCCTCCAGCTCTATGAATTGCATCTATAGTATCTTTAAATGATGGTCTTGTTTTTGCCATATCAACAAATAGTTCTGATTCCTTATTATATAAGTGCTTATTTATAAATAATTTTAAAGAATCTGCTTGCTTCTCATTTCCGTTTTCATCAGTATATTTTAATAGTTTTTTATTTTCTTCATGCGAGGCTAATTCATTATAAAATGGTCCTACTACTCCGCCTTTTCCTTCTTCTTTTATTTTTCTATAAGCTTCATCTAATACACTTGTATCAAAAACAATATTTTTTTCTGCAATTATTTTTTTAAAGCCTTCATATAATGCTTCATATGGCTTTTGTTGTACAGTCGTTTTTAAATACTCTATCTCTTGTTCCATCTTTTCTATATTAAAATTATATCCTAATATTTCTACTATAACTCCATTATAAGATGTTATTAATTCTGTTCCTTTTAATACTTTTAAATTTTCTAACATGTTTAGTATTTTAGTTGGATTATATGACTTATCTTCTTTTATTGTTCCCATTACAGAGTATAAATCTTTTTGAAAATTTCTAAAGCCTTTAACACTATCATGGTCTGTTATAGCAATAGTATCCATTCCCTCGTTGTATGCTCTTAGCATTGCTCTGAAAGATGTTTGCCTTCCGTCAGAGCCTCTAGTATGATTATGTATGTCTGCATTTACATTTACAGGCATTATCTCATATTTGTTTTTTTCATCCATATTTGCATTCCTTTCATTTGTGTACAAAATTCTCTTACCTTATGTTTCTTGCATTAATATTGAATTCCCCAAACTACTAAATGTTTTGCTTCTTTTCCACATACTATACATTTGTCGTGGATTGGTTTTTCGTTTTCTAATATGCATCTTGACTTAGTTCCTTTAATTTCCTTCATTTTTAATTCGCATTCTTCATCTCCACACCACATTGCTTTTACGAATCCTGGTTTAGTATCCATTATTTTCTTTACTTCTTCTAAGTCTGTACATTCATAAGTTAATTCTTCTCTTCTCTTTAATGCTCTATTATATAAGTTGCTTTGTATATTTTCTAATAAGCCCTTTACATACTCTACCATATTTACATCTGCTTGTTCTACTATTTTTTCTCTAGTATCTCTACGTACAAATGTTATTTTATTTTCTTTTAAGTCTCTTTGACCTATTTCTATTCTTACAGGGATACCATTTACTTCACTTTCAGCAAATTTAAATCCTGGTGATTTTTCGCTATCATCTACATATACACTTATTCCAGCATTTTTTAATTTTTCGTAAGTAGAATCTGTTAGTTTCTTTACCTCTTCATCTTCTCCTATTGGCACTATAACTACTTGTCTTGGTGCTATTTTAGGTGGTAAAACCAAACCATTTTCATCACTATGTACCATGATTAGCCCACCTATCATTCTTGTAGATACTCCCCAAGATGTTTGATATACATATTCTTGCTCATTATTTCTGTTAGAGAATGATATTCCATATGCTTCAGAGAATTTTTGTCCAAAATAATGTGATGTTCCAGATTGAAGCGTAACTCCATTATACATTAATGCTTCTATTGTTAATGTATATTCTGCTCCTGCAAATTTTTCTCTTTCTGTTTTTCTTCCTGAAATTACTGGAATTGCCAAATATTCTTCAAAGAATTTTTTGTATATTTCTAGCATTTGTCTTGTTTCTTGCTCTGCTTCTTGTGCAGTTTCATGTATTGTGTGTCCTTCTTGCCATAAGAATTCTCTTGAACGTAAGAATGGTCTTGTTTCTTTTTCCCATCTTAAAACACTACACCATTGATTATATTTTAGTGGTAAGTCTCTATATGAATTTACCACTCCTGCATAATAATCACTAAATAATGTCTCTGATGTTGGTCTTATACACATTCTTTCATCTAATTTCTTTTCTCCTCCTGATGTTACCCATGCTACCTCTGGAGCGAACCCATTTATTAAGTCTCCTTCTTTTTTCATTAAGTTTTCTGGTATTAACATTGGCATTGCTACATTTTGATGTCCTGTTTCTTTAAACATTTTATCCAATGCTTGTTGCATTTTTTCCCATATTGCATAGCCATTTGGTTCTATAACTATACAACCTTTTACATTTGAATATGCAGCAAGTCTTGCTGCTCTTACTACGTCTGTATACCATTTTGCAAAATCTTCATTTCTTGGTGTTATTGCTTTATTTTTCATTTTTTATTTTCTCCTTTTTTTGTAATATCTTTTACCTTATATAGATGTTTCTTTGTTTTCGTTTTCTTCCCTTGCGGGCACCAATGCCTCTGCTTGTCCATTATTTTCTTGTGTATCTATTTCTTCTTTCTCATTTACTTGTGTTAATTTGTCTGTACTTTCTTGCTCATTATTGTTCTTGTCTTCGTTTTCTTCTTCATTTTTTTGTGCGTCTTTTTCAATTTCACTATTTTTTTCTTCTATAATATCATCTATTACTATTTGTTGATTTTCGTCTAATTTATACTTTGGAAGCTCTGGTAATTCATCCAAACTAGAAAAACCAAACATTCTAAAGAACTCTGTTGTTACGCCATACATTGTTGGTCTTCCTGGGGCATCAGATTTTCCTAATGATTCAATCAAATTATATTCTAATAGTTTATAAATTGTACCATCAGAGCCTACTCCACGAATAGCCTCTATCTCTGCTCTTGTTATTTTTGGATTATATGCAATTATTGATAGTGTTTCTAATGCCGCTGTAGATAAGTTTGGTTTGCTTCTTTTATCAAAAATTGGATATATGTACTCGTAATATTCTTTTTTAGTTGTTAGTTGTACTCCATCTTTTACTTTTATTATTTCTATTCCTCTTGCTTTACTTTCATAGTCTGCTTTTAAGCTATCTATTATTCCTATTACATCTTCACTACCTAGTTCTAGTGCAGACATAAGCTCATTTATTTTTACTTCTCTGCCACATGCAAATAATATTGCTTCTATTATTGCTTTTGCTTTTTCTATTTCCATATTTATTCATATTCCTCTCTTAATGCATAAATCTAGTTAAAAAAATTTAATTTATCTTTTTCTAAAATTGTAACTATTTTAACCATTTTCTCCTTTTTATACTACCATATTATCGCATGAAAACACTCACATGTCAATAAATATGCTGGATAATAGTTCCATTTTTTTCTTATACAATTTTGTCTGTTTTATGACTAAATACCATAAATATGCTAATATTAATAAAATTGCAACATTTCTTGCATATAGTATTAATATACTGCAACATGCTGTTAATAAACATATCGTTATTTTAGATATTTCATTTGTTATTTTGTAAGACTCTTTCAATCCACATGTAATATGTAATATATTTTTTACTATTCTTCCTCCGTCTAAAGGATATATAGGTATTAAATTAAATACGCCTATTAATATGTTTGAGTAGATTACTAATTCTCTTTTTATCCCTATAAAATTAATAGGAATACACAGAAATATTATAGTTATAATTAAATTTGTGAGTGGTCCTGCTAGTGCTATTATTATTTTTTTTATAGCTAACATGTTTCCTTTTTTTACTTTTCTATTATAGTCTTCACACTTTACTTCAAATCCTACAGAGAGTCCATATGGCATTATTTCTAGTTTATTTGGTTTAAATCTTAATAATAGACCTACTATCATATGCCCACATTCATGTATAAAAGCAAACAGCATAAGTACACCATATATTTCTATTTGCCTAGTTAATATAAATATGATAATAAATATAAATATTTTTAAATCTATTTTTACTCGCATTTTATCTTATCCTTCCATGCAAAGTTATAACTTTATGCAAAATTTAATATGTATTCAGGGTTTACGGTTCTTCCGGCTTTTTCTTATTTCAAAATGAAGATGCGGACCTGTTGCATTTCCTGTTGAGCCAACCTCTCCAATTTTTTGTCCTTGAGTTACCATATCTCCTTCTTTAACATACAATTCTTTGCAATGTGCATATAAAGTTATTACATCATTGTTTTCTATAAGAATATGATTTCCATATGTTTCTCCTTTTGTTGCCGTAATTACTTTTCCTTCCATTGCGGCAACAAAAACTGTTCCTTCGTTTGCCCCTATATCTATTCCTGCATGATTTGCCGAAACAACTGCTGTTGCAGTTCTTGAACCATATCTAGAAGTTACCGTATAACCAGTAAGTGGTAAAATTAGACTATAGTTTGACTTTATTTCATTAGCATCTATTTCCATTTGCGACAGTTCCACTTTGGGTTCTTCTGCTACTGCTACAGTATTTTTTTCTGTAGCAGTATTTGTTTGTTCAATTATATTTAGCTCTTCTGCGTTTCCTCCGCCTATCCCTGTTTGTTCACTATTTTCTTGTTCATTTCCTTTAACTTCTTCATTTGCTGTTCCATCTAGATTTTGTTCTTCTTCATTTACGATATTTGTTTGCGTAGTCTCATTTATTCCATCTATATATAATTTAAAATTATTGTTATAATACTCAACGATTTTGTTATATGCATTGTTAAAATTAATATCATATGACAAAAATTGTTTTGTTTTATTTACGACCTCTTCCGAAAATATGTAATTAGAATTTTTTATTAAGTAAAATATAAAATATATTACAAAACAAATTGATATTTGAAGAATAAGTTTTTTATACAATTTATATCTTTCATGTGGCAGAGAGTTAACACTTGTAGTTGCTACCCTTACTCCATTTTGCATTTTTCTTCTATTATATATTTCCTCAGCTCGTCTTATTCTTTCTTCTGAACTTATTGCTCTTTCCACTTTTAAATTCATTCCTTCCCGAGGCTTACATTTTTGGCGATTCCTCTTTTTCATTTGCAAATTTACATGTTAATTTATATGCTTGTATAAATTTTTTATGCTA
>CAKPFO010000059.1 GCA_934153805.1 uncultured Clostridia bacterium
GGAACACACGTAAGAAGAGTAAACGGAAAAGAATTAAATGATGATGAAATGATTGAATATTATTGTAATTTAGTTAAAGAATATGGTGGTAAATTAAAAGCTAAATGGGTATATGGAATGGTAATATATAATGGAAAAGAAACTAAAGAATATAGTTGGAGTAAAAACCATTTCTATTTTGTAGACAAGCCTTGTGAAAGAAGAAACCCAGGATATCCTTTAGACTCAATATCAATCATGCCAGAATGTAATAAATATTTTGTAGACTTAACAGAAGAAGATAAAAATAAAAACAAAGAAAATTATAAAGAAGATGATGTTATAGAGTTTATAGTAAATAATGTGTAAATATGAAAAGGAGAGTTGCAAAATGAAAGTAATTACATTATGTGGAAGCTTAAAATTTCAAAAAGAGATGATGACAGTTGCTGAAAAGATGGCATTAGAAGGATATTGTATTCTTACACCAGTATATCCAGTATCAGAAAATATGGAGAGAACAGAAGAACAATTAATAAAATTGAAAGAAGCTCATTTTAAAAGAATAGAACTATCAGATGCTATATTTGTAATAAATAAAAACAATTATATTGGAGAAAGTACAAATTTAGAAATTGAATATGCTAAAAAACTAGGAAAAGAGATTATGTATTTGGAACAAAATTAGAGAGAAAAAATATTAATTGATGAAAGGAATATTAATGATTAAAAATATTATATTAGATGTAGGAGGAATACTTTTTGACGATAGTAAAAATAATATTGAAAAAATACTAGGCAAAAATTGTGATTATATTTATAAAGTTGCCTATGGTCAAGGGTTTAAAAAATGTTTATTAGGGGAGATAAATATTCAAGAATATATAAATAGTTTAAAGAATGAAAAAGATTTTAATGACATGAAATATATTTTAGAAAAAGACAATTTAAAAGAATCATATCCTTTAATAAAAAATAATTTTGAATTCATAAAAAAATTGAAAGATGAGGGATATAAACTATTTTTATTAACTAATATAACAGAAGATAGCTATAATTATATAGATAGTATTATTAATATAAATAATATATTTGATGGAGGAATATATTCTTATCAAGAACATTTAATTAAACCAAATCATGAAATTTATGATTTGATAATTAATAGATTTAATTTAAATAAAGAAGAAACATTGTTTTTTGATGACAAAGAAAAAAATGTTATTGCAGCAAATGAATCAGGAATAAAATCATTTATATTTAATTCTATTATAGATATAAAAAATAATTTATAGTTACTACTTACAAAGTATTGAATGGGAGGATTCGATGAAATTTTATAAATATAATAATGAGAATTTAATAAATTTTTATATAGAAAATGGACTTGAGTTTGATGAAAATAAAAAATATTTTGGAACTAATATAAAATCATTTGCTTTGATAGAAAATGGAAAAATTATTGGAGCAGTATCAATTTCAATATATAAAGGTAAAAGTTTTATTGAAGCATTGGCAGTAGATAAAAAATACAGAAATAAAAGGTATGGAAAATTATTAGTAGAAAAAGCTATAAAAGAGCTAGAAAAACCAATATATACAATTTCTAAAGTAGATGAATTTTATCTAAAAAATGGATTTGCTTATAGCAATGAAGATTTGATAGATAAAGAATGTAAAACTTGTAGTGAATATAATGTTACTTGTTTTCCAAAAGTAGTAGTACATAAGTAGCAATATAAATTACAAGTTTATCTCTAGACTCAAATCTAAATTATCATATATTATGATATGAAAAAATATAAGAAAATGGAGCTATAAAAAATGAATTAGGGAATTTAGAACAAATAAAATAGTAACGTCACAAAAATAAAAAATCTCTCATACTATATCTTAAAGGAGATATAGTTATGGGAGATTTCATTTTAAACAGTATTTTGTGGACACTAGCACTATATGGCTTAATAGAAATTATTAAAACAATTATAAATATATATACATACACAAATTTAAAATCAGATGGAATTTATATAATAGTTGCGGTAAAAAATCAAGAAGATAAAATAGAAGGATTTCTAAGAAATTTTTTATTTAGAATAATATATGGAAAAGAAGAATCTGTTAAAGACATAATAGTTGCAGATTTAGACTCGACAGATGATACTATAAACATATTAAATAAACTGCAAAAAGACTATGATGAGATAAAAGTAGCAAACTGGAAAGAGTGCAAAGAAATAATGGAAAATATGAAAGAAAGGTTGTAAAAACCTTTCTTTTTTGATAGAATAAGAAAAGATTTTAAAAGGAAAAGAGGACTATTTTGGAATTAACAGGAGAAGTAAAAGAGATAATTTATCAAAATGAAATAAATAGCTATACAGTGGCAGAATTTGAAACTGACAATGAAGAAATTACAATAGTTGGCTATCTTCCATTTATTAATGTTGGAGACACATTAAAGTTAATTGGAAAAATAGTAACTCATCAAGATTATGGAGAACAGTTTAAAGTAGATACTTTTGAAAAAATGATGCCACAAACATTAGGTTCTCTAGAAAGATATTTATCAAATGGGACTATAAAAGGAGTAGGCCCTGCTACTGCAAAAAAAATTGTAAATACATTTAAAGAAGAGACAATTCATGTACTTAAGTTTGAACCACATAAACTAGCACAAATAAAAGGAATAAATGAAGAAAAAGCAATATCAATATCTCAAGATTTTATAGAAAACTGGGAGGTATGGCAAATTGTAGGATATTTAGAAAAATTTGGAATAGGTGTTCAAAATGCGAAAAATGTATATAAACAGTTAGGGACAAATGCTATAGAAGAAATAGAAGCTAATCCATATATTTTAATAGATGTTGCAAACAATGTAGATTTTAAAAAAATAGATAAAATGGCATTAAATATAGGTCTTCCATATAATAATGATAAAAGAGTAAAAAGCGGAATTAAATATGCATTAATGTGCGCTACATTAAATGGTCATTGCACAGTTTTAGAAGACAATTTGAAAACTTTTTGCAAAGAATTGTTAGGAGTAAGCAACGAAGAGCTAGAAGAAAATATAATAGAGCTAAAAGTAAAAGGAGATATAGTAGAAGAAAAGAGAATAGAACAAAGTAATGAAGAAAAAACTGAACTCGGAAAAATTTTAAAAGAAGCTAATGGAAAAATAATAAATGAAACAACTTGGGTATACTTAACTCCATTTTATAATGCAGAAGAAAATATTGCAAACAGAATAGCTATATTAAAAAATTCTCCTAATATTAAGAAAATAGAAAATATTAAAGTTGAATTAAAAAAGATAGAAGAACATTCAGATATAGAACTTTCAGAAAAGCAAAAAGAAGCTATAGAAGCAATTAACGAAAATAATGTATGCATAATAACAGGAGGCCCAGGTACAGGAAAAACAACTATTATAAAAACAATCATAGAATTGTACAAAAAACATGGTAAAAAGCCAGTACTATGTGCTCCAACAGGTAGAGCTGCCAAAAGAATGACAGAAACAACAGGAGAAGAAGCAAAAACATTACACAGATTACTAGAAATAGGAAAAATGGAAGAAGAGGGGAAAATTGCTAGTGTAGACTATGATGTAGCTCCATTAGATGCAGATGTTGTAATAGTAGATGAGGTATCTATGGTTGATGTATTCTTAATGAATTATTTACTAAAAGCATTGTATCAAGGAACAAAATTAGTATTAGTAGGTGACTCGGACCAATTACCATCTGTAGGACCTGGTAGTATTTTAAAAGATTTGATAGAATCTGGAAAAATTACAACAATAGTATTAAATAAAATTTTTAGACAAGCTGCAAAAAGCAAAATTATATTAAATGCACATAGAGTAAACGAAGGAGAAAGCTTTTTAACAAAAGAAAAAATAGAAGAAGAAAACTTAAAAGATTTGAAGCAAGACTTTTTCTACATAAACGAAGCAAATCAAGATAGAATATTGGATAATGTACTTTCACTATGTAAAGGTAGATTAAAAAGCTATGGAAATTATGACTTTTTTGAAAATATTCAAGTAATATCACCAACTAAAAAAGGAATGCTTGGAATAAAGGAACTTAACAAGGTATTACAACAAAATTTAAATCCAGAAAGTGAATATTTAATGCAAAAACAAGTTGGAGATACAATATATAGAGAAAATGATAGAGTAATGCAAATAAAGAATAATTATGATATGTTTTGGAAAAGAGAAACGCCAAACTATGAAAGTGGAACAGGAGTATTTAATGGTGAACTTGGAACTATTATAAAAATAAATGAAGAGGAAAAATGTTTAACAATAAAATTCGATGACAATAAGGTAGCAGACTATATGTTTCAAGATTTAGATCAAATAGAACATGCATATAGTATAACTGTACACAAATCACAACGGAAGCGAATTTGATGTAGTAATAATGGTTATACCACAATCATCTCCAATGTTATTAACAAGAAATCTTTTATACACAGGAATGACGAGAGCCAAAAAAATGTTAATAGTAATAGGAAATAGCAATGTAATAGACTTTATGATAAGAAATGTGGATAACAAAAAAAGAAATACGGGGCTAAAATATAAATTACAAAAAATAGATTAAAAGACACAATTTTGCAATTAGCAAATCAACAATCTTTTAAAAGTGGGGGCTAGAAAGGATAATTATGAAAATAGCACCTACTTTTTTATACCAAAAGATAAAAGATATAATATACCCTAGAGTATGCTGTATTTGTGAATGCTTTAACGAAGAATATATATGTCCTTCATGTTACAAAAAAATCGAAAAAGATATAAAACCGAAATTAGATAGTCACAAAGACAAGTATTTTGCAGAGCATTTATACATTTTTAAATATAAAGATTGGGTAAGAAGAGAAATTATAAAATATAAATTTTATGATGCCGCATATTTAAGTGACCTTTTTACAAAAATAATATTAAAAAATGAAAAAATATGTAGCATTTTAGAAAAATATGATATAATGATTCCGGTTCCAATACATAAAAAAAGAAAAGCACAAAGAGGTTATAATCAAAGCGAATTAATAGCTAAAAAAGTGGCAAATAGCTTACAAAATATAGAATTAGCAACTGATGTATTAATAAAAATAAAAAACAATGTGCCACAAAGTAGCTTGACAAAAAAGCAAAGAATAGACAATGCAAAAGGAGTATATAAAATACAAAAACAAGAAAAAATAAAAGATAAGAATATAGTACTTTTTGATGACATATATACAACAGGAAATACGGCAAATGAATGTGCAAAAAAGCTAATAGAAAATGGAGCAAAAAGTGTATTAGTATTTACTATAGCAAAAGATTAGAAAGGAATGGTCAATAATGGAAGATTTAGTAGAAAGTATTCTAGATTATATTAGAGCGGATTATACGGACTATGCTATTATGATAAATGGTGAATGGGGAAGCGGAAAAACATACTTTTGGAATCATAAAGTGCGTAATAAAATAGAATCCATGCAATTAAATGGAAGAAGATATAAAACAATATATATGTCATTATATGGAATATCTAACCTAGAAGAAATTAGCAAAAAAATATTCATAGAAACCACTCAACTAATGGATAAAAACTTAAAAAAATATATGGATGCAAGTGGACAAGTAACAATACCAGAATATGCTAAAACAGGACTAGATATGGCAAACTTTTTTGGAGTTACACAAAATGGAGATAAAATAGACTACAAAGAATTCTTTTCAACAGAAGATAAAGTACTTTGTTTTGATGACCTAGAAAGAGCAAATGTAGATGTTATAGATATATTAGGATATATCAATAACTTTGTAGAGCATGACCATATAAAAACAATAATAATATGTAATGAAAAAGAGTTGTCAACAAAGCTAAAAAATAGCAACCTAGAGATGAAAACATTTATTGCAACATATCTTTTAGACAAAGAAGGTAGCCTAGTAAAGAAAACAGACAAGCCTATGGTTGAAAGAATACAAGATACAATAGAATATGTATTTGATAAAGCAAATGACTATGAAAGAATAAAAGAAAAACTTATAGGAGAGACCTTTGAATATGCACCAGAGTTTAACTATATAATAAATGGTATATTAATGCGTTACGAAAAATATCCAGATTTAATAAGATTTTTAAGAGAAAACACTAACCTTATTATATCTACATTTAACAAAAGTGGAACACGAAATTTACGAATATTAAAACACTCATTAAATGATTTTAAAAAGATATTTGACATGGTAAATAAAGCATATCCAAACACGAACCATAGAGTAATGCAAACTATGTTAATATTCACAATAGCTATATCTTTTGAAATAAAAGCAGGAAAAGTAACAAAAGATAAGTTTATCAATATCGGCAGCAATGAAGAGTATAAATCAATATTAGTATCTTCAAGGGTATTTATGGATAATAGACAATTTTATATAAAAGAGTTCGACAATAACTATTATTACAACTTTAAAGCAGAATATAGATTCTTCAAATTCATAGAAATATATGTACGTACTCGTATATTTAACATGAAAGTTTTTAAAGAAAACATGGATGTAATAATAAATACAATAGATACAGACAAATTACCAGGTTATAAAAGATTACTTACAGAAGAATATTGGAAAATTACAGACGATCAATTTGACGGGGTAATAGAAGAAGTAATAGAAGATGTAAAAGCCGGAAATATAAAGCCAATAGATATCGTAAAACTATTTGCATATTTCAGTTACTTTATAAAAAAAGACTTAATAAAATATGACATAAAAACAATAAAGAGTGTATTTGTAAGCGGAATGAATATAGCGTCATTAAATGCTAAGTACTGTGAAAACGTAGAAGAAGAACTAGATACAATAGCTATAAAAGAAAGACGGACAAGACATGGACGAAATGGTAAAATATTTTGAAAATGTAAATGAGGCGTTAAAAGATAAAATGTACAAAGAAAAAGCAGAAGACTTATTCAAATATATTCCAATGAAAATGGAACTATTTTATGATAAATTTGCTAAAGAATGTATGAATATCCCAATATTTAAATATTATGATGTTTTCCAAATGTTCCAAAGAATTTCATGTGCAAGCAATGAGGACATAGTTACAATAAAAGAAATGCTAGAGGAAAGAGCTAAAAAATATACTAAAGAGATTGAACCAGAAATAAAGAATATACGAAAATTAAAACAAGTAATAGATGACTACATTGATGGAAAAGAAAGCACAATCAAGATAGTAATGTTAGAAGACTTTTCAAAAGGTCTTGGAAATATCATTGACTTGTATAAGACACCATTTTTAAATGGAAAGAAAGATGATGGAAACTTTAATGGGTAACTTAGTAATTTGTTTACACATTAAAGCAAATTACTGAGTTACACAATGAGTTTTGTTAAAACCTTATTTGATTTTGAATAAAGGAAAAACAGCAAACAAAAGAAAGGGAAATGTTATGAAAAATTTAAAAGCTAGAAGCGGAATAACGCTAATTGCACTAGTAATCACAATAATAGTGCTAATCATTTTAGCTGGCGTGGCAATAAACTTAACATTAGGGCAAAATGGTTTACTAAACAGAACCAAAGAAGCAAGAGAAAAGTATGAAAT
>CAKPFO010000060.1 GCA_934153805.1 uncultured Clostridia bacterium
TATTGCTTTTAACTTGTCGTTTCTCTTACAACTTGCATTTACTTTACAGAATTGCATTTAACTTTTCACTTGACGAATAAATAGAAAAAAAATAAACTATAGACTTATTTTATAATAATCTATAGTTTACTTTTTATTTTCACAATTTTTATTTGTTATCAAATAGTAGCTTTATACTCCATAGTCCTGCTATTCCTACTAAAGTATATATAATACGTGAAATTGCGCTCATTGCTCCAAAAATAGTATCTACTAAATTAAAATTAAAAATTCCTATTAATCCCCAATTGATAGCACCTATTATAACTAAAATTAGTGCGATAGTGTCTATAACCTTCATTGTAACTTCCTCCTTATTAATTTATCTATCTTATATTATTCGTATATTACTTATAATTATTCATATTTTCCTATTATGCAAAAAAATTTTTATGCAGTTATTAACCACATAAAAATTTTTTTTAGCTTTACAGCTTTGACAAAGCTACATATTCGCCCCTATTTTTATCATTCAGTAAAATATACGTTTCTAGACCATTATAAATTCTATAGTCACATTTCTTCTTTGTTTTATAAATTACATCATGATACTTGAGCACCTTTGTTTTTTCATGTGCATAATATATTGGTAAACATTCATAATCATCTAACGTTACCTTTATTAAATACACATTTCCCAAATAAGCACCATAATTTCGCTTTTCATCAACTGGGCGTATTCGTCTTATTACTTCCACGTTGTCTCTCATACTGCTTGGAACAAAGATTTCATCATTAACATATTTTGTACCTCGTATTAAGGCATATAATACGTTTGTATCTGTAGTGTCATCAGAGCAAATCTGATACTCATTTTCTCCTGTTTTTTCAATTTTTGCATTTAAACCAAATCCTCTGTAAAAACATTTCATGTCTTCTGGTTTCGCTCCACAAAAGGTAAACTCTATACACTCTTCTTCTGTTTCATTCCCTTTTCTAGATAAAAAATTGTAGATTGTTAACTTCAATCTATCTGGTTCCAAGAAATTCAATTCATAAGTTTCTGACCGTTTGCACACCTCTGGATTAATAAAAAACATCATAGTAACTTTCCTCCTAAAATTTTAAGATTGTTTATTTTTACTTTTTACACTTAACAAAGCATATAGTCTTATTATACCACTAATTGCTTAGTTTTACAATATTTTTGTAGTCATTTACATAATATTATTCTTCAAATTCTTTTGCAAGCTTTCCTATTGCCTTAGTTTCTATCCTTGATACATACGAACGTGATATTCCCATCATTTCAGCTATTTGACTTTGCGTTCTTGGTTTTTTCCCATCTAACCCAAATCTTAACTCTATTATTAGTTTTTCCCTACCTTTTAATACTTCTTTAATCTTTTCATACATTTTTTTAATTTTAATTTTTAAATCTACTTCCTCTTCTATGTTTCTTTCACTGTTTTCTAAAACATCTTGCAATGTTACAGTATTGTCATCCTTATCTTTTCCTATTGGATCTTCTAAAGACACCTCTGCATTTATCTTCTTTGTAGTTCTAAAATACATTAGCACCTCATTTTCTATGCACCTAGAAACATATGTTGAAAGTTTTACATTCTTTTCAGTTTTGAAACTATTTATCCCTTTTATTAAGCCTATTGTTCCAATAGATATTAAGTCATCTTGTTCTACCCCAGTTGTTACATATTTTTTACACACATGTGCTACTAATCTTAAGTTTCTTTCTATTAATATATTTCTTGCTTCTTCATCTCCATTTTCAAATCTTTCTAAATACATTTTTTCTTCTTCCGAACTTAATGGTTCTGGAAACAAACTGTTACTAGAAATATATCCAACTACAAATGTAGCTGTACTTAAAAAAGCCAAAAAACCTGATATTGAAAGGGCTAGCATAAATGCACCTCCATACTTTATACTCATATAAAAATTATATGTGTGTGAAATATAAAAGTGCATGACCTCTAAATTATTATTTTAAAACTTTTTCATTAAGCTTATTTATTTCATCATTTATGTTCTCTATTTTTGCTCCGTTTACCCTAGCATCAGTAATATTGTATTTTTCTTTTATTTTAAGTATTTTTTCCACGCTATCTTCTATTTTGTCTATACTTATTTTACCATTTTCAATTTCTTTTTTTACTATGTTAATTATCTTTTTTATTTTGCCATAACTGTAGCCTGCTAATATAATATTATCTCCAGCATTAATTGCACTGATAATTGTTTTTCTAAGCGAATAATGTAATCGTATTGCTAGCATCTTTATATCATCTGATATAATAAGACCACCAAATTTATACTTATTTCTTAAATAATCCTGAATAATTGTTTTTGATAATGAAGCAGGGTATTTTTTATCCACATCCTCTAAAATTAAGTGTCCAACCATTATTGTATCTGCTCCATTTTCTATAGCTATTTTAAATGGTTTTATATCTTCTTTTTCTAAAGTTTCAATTTTCTTTTTTATTACAGGTATTTGAAAATGTGAATCTAACTTACTTGCTCCATGTCCTGGAAAATGTTTTACCACTGATATTACTTTTTGCTCTTGTAATTTTTTCATAACCTCTATTCCATATATAGAAACCTCATTTTCATCCTTCCCATAACTACGATTTCCTATTGCATCATCATCTTTATATCTTCCAATATCTAGCACAGGACTATAGTTCATGTTTATCCCTGTCTGTTTTAGCATTTTTCCTGTTACTGTTCCACTTTCTCCTACTATTTCTATATTTTTTGTTTCAGCAAAAGCTTTTGCATTTTTTATTCTAACTATTTCCGGTGGCATTCTATATACTCTTCCACCTTCTTGGTCTATGCTTATAAAAAGTGGAACTTTATTATTCGAATTCGTCTGTTTAAGCTTATTTACCAAATTTACCATTTCTTCGTAATTTTGGTAATTATCTTTATATAATATAAATCCACCTACCTTATATTTTTCAATCATCTCTATAGTTTTATTAGTTACTTTCTTTTCGTTAACACCTATAATCAGCATTTGTCCTATTTTTTCTTCTAATGTTAGTTCTTCCTTTTTCATATATAATCGAATCCTTTCAACATTATCTATTATACATATATTATTCTTTTACATATTCTATCACATCATTTTTTTATATACAACTACTCATAATATTTATTTTACTGAATATTTATACAAAAAGGAGGTTTTATGAACTTTATACTTTCTATTTTTAAAGGTATTGCAATTGGAGCTGGTGCCATTTTGCCTGGAATAAGTAGTGGCGTCCTTTGTGTTATTTTTGGAATCTATCAGAATTTAGTAGACAGTATTTTTAATCTATTCAAAGATTTCAAAAAGAATTTTCTTTTTCTGTTTCCTCTAGTATTAGGTTCTTTTATTGGAATTATTTTGTTTGGAAATATTTTAAAATATATATTTTTTACATTTAATACTATTGCTAGGTATATTTTTGCTGGTTTTATTTTAGGCTGTTTGCCTTCTTTATTTAAAGAAAGTAACTTTAATAAACATATTAATTTTTCAAGTATTATTCTTATTTTATCTAGCTTTTTATTAGGTATGCTCTTAATTCATTTTGAAAATTACATTATTGCATACTCACTAGATGTAAACTTTCTGTACCTGTTTATTTGTGGTTTTCTTATGTCTATTGGAATAATTTTTCCAGGCATAAGCAGTACCGTTATTTTAATGTTTCTTGGTGTGTACTATATTTATTTGGAAGCTGTTTCTGTTATTAATTTAGCAATTCTTGTACCTATGGCTTTAGGAATCTTTGTAGGAGCGTTGTTTTTCTTGTTTATTATGCATTACCTACTTAATAACTTTTATATGCAAACTTTTTCTTGTATTATAGGTTTTGTGATAAGTTCTATCTTTGTATTACTGCCTACTGAATTTTCTGTTTTAGGAATCGCTACTTTTGTATTTTCTTTTTTTATTTCGGTATTATTCTTGCACGCAAAAAATAAATCATGCACAGTGTAGTAAACTGTACATGATTTATTTTTATTTATTTTTTTCTTCTTAAAATCCATCCCTTTTGAACTTCAATTGGTAATCTCATTTTTACTTTTTGTTCTGCCTTTCCTGGATTTACAAAATCAATAGGTTCATCAGTTTCTATATCCCATAATTGCTCTATTTCGAATTTATATGGTTCTAACTCATTTGGTATTATTATCTCCAAAGTATCTCCTATTTTCAATTTATTTTTAATTTCTATAATAGCTTTATCTTCTTCAATATTTATTATTTTACCACCAAATTCATAATCTGAATTGTATTGTTTTCCTTCATACTCTTGAAAATCTTTATTGTTTCTATCGTTAAAATAGAATGTAGTTAAACCTCTTGTTTTTGTCTTTTCTAGTTCTTTTAGGTATTTTGTATAATCATAATTTTCAGAGTCATTTATATAGTCATCAATTGCATTTCTGTACACATTTACAACAGATGCTAAATAATATTCTGTTTTTAATCTTCCCTCTATTTTTAAACTATCTACACCCATTTCTACAATTTCAGGAATTTCCTTTATTAGACACATATCTTTTGAAGAAAATATGTAAGTACCCTTGTCATCATGTTCTACTGGCATTAAATTTCCTGGTTTATTTGTTTCTTCTACATATACATTATATGCCCATCTACAGCTTTGTGCACAATCTCCAAGATTTGCACTTCTTCCAGCTAAAAAATCGCTTAAAAAACATCTTCCAGAATATCCAAAACATATAGCTCCATGTATAAACATTTCTACCTCTAAATCTTCTGGTTTATTTTTTATCAATTCCTTAATTTGCTCTTTGTTCATTTCTCTTCCTAGAATAACACGTTTTGCTCCGTTATTATACCAAAACTTTGCGGCATGGTAACTTACAGTGTTTGCTTGAGTACTTATATGAATATCTACATCTGGAGCATATTCTTTTATAAGTTCTACTACTCCTCCATCTGCTACAATTATTCCGTCTACTTTTAAATCATTTAACATTTTAGCTTGTTTTTTTATTTCTTCGTATGTGTCATCCCATGCATAAATATTTATTGCTGTATACACTTTTTTACCTATTGAATGTGCATACTTTATAGTATTTGCTAAATCACTATCTTCCATTTCTGCTCTTGTTCTTAGAGATAAACTAGATGTTCCTGCATATACTGCATCTGCTCCATACATAAATGCAATTTTTGCTTTTTCAAAAGAACCTGCTGGCGCTAATAGTTCTGGTTTTTTCATATTTTATTACTTCCTTTCAAATGTACATGTTTACTTGTATTTCTTTGTTTTTCTTAAGTATTATAGCATGGATTGGAGGAAAAGTAAAGGAAGTCATTTTGATTACATTATATATAATTTTTTCAAACTTTTTATTTATATATAACTATTAAACAAATTCTATGTCAGCTATTGATACAGTTGGTATAGTTCCAGTGTGCGCATCGGCTATATTTAAATAATTATGACCTAGCATGTCTATTTTTATACTATGCTCATCCATATCAGTGTAGCTAGCAATTGCCACAAAATTACTATCTGCTTGATCTGTATAACCGCTTATATATTTTTCCGAATAGCATAATTTAAAATATCCATAGGTTGTAGATCTCTTAAAGGTTATTGTAACAGATTTAATTTTTTGGCTTGAATTATCTAAAATAGCCCTGTATCCATTAATTCCTTTATAATTAGTTTCGTCCTTAATTTTTAAATTTAAAGACGTATATGTTTTTAATTTTTCTATTATATCTTTTTCTTCAGTTTTAATTTTCGGTAAGCTGATTTTACTATTAGAGTCATAATATCCAGATCTTGGAATTGTTGCATAAGTGTTAGTTTCATCTGAATTAACGCTACTTGTCTCAATTGTTTTTCCTGCATAATTTGCCATTGTTCCTGTTATTAGTTTTCCGTCTTTATATGCTGTATAATTTTTTAGTATTTGTCCTTCTGTTGCTGTTACTTTGCTTAATGTTTCTTTTAAATCTGTTAGTTCTGTTGCTTTACTTGTTAGAGCATTATTCTCATTTTGTAATTTATTCTTTTCATTTTCTATTGTTGTTACTCTTTCGTTTAACTCTGCTATCTTTTTATCTTTTTCATCTCCTGTTTGAGACATCGAGTCCAATTGCTCTTGTAGTCTTTTTACTTGTCCTTCTAATAATTCTATCTTTGCTTTATTTTCTGTGTAACTTCCTGAAGACGTTGTTGTTCCTTGGTATATATCTAGCAGGCTTATTTCATATCCATTATCTTTTAAAATTATTGTATCTTTATCATCTTGCAAAGTTCCATATTTTGATATTATATCTTCTACTTGTGCTTGTTCTAATTCTTCATTTCTTTCTATGGCTTCTACTTGTGCTGCTAATATCTCTGTTCCTATTTTTTCTTTTGCCTCTGTTGTTATTTGCAACCTCTTTGCTTCTTTTGCTTTTGCAAATATTCCATTTTCTCCTATTGTCATGCTTATAGCTATTCCTGCTAATACTATTAACACTATTATTGTTACAACTAATGCGATTAATGTTATTCCTCTTTCTTCTTTACTTTGTATTCCTCTTATCATTTTATATTCCCCCATTTTTTATTTTTATATATTCTTATTGCAATTTACAAATTCAAATTTTTACTCCCACACATTTCACTATTAAATTCTCCTCGTATAATATTTATTTAATATAAATTTTATAAACATATTACCTACTGTCTATTTCTGTTTTTACCACTTTTTACAATCTCTACTATCTTCAAACTTTACATCCCTAACAGAAAATTTTATTCATAAAATTTTCTGCGACTCAAGTAAATTGATTATTTTAATTATAAATTAAGA
>CAKPFO010000061.1 GCA_934153805.1 uncultured Clostridia bacterium
GCAAAAGAAGGACTAAGAATTCGTATACTTTATACGAATTCTTAGTCCTTAGATATATAGTCTTTTTTTGTTTACATATTGTAATTTTATAGGGTTAAATTTCTTGTTCCTTTTAAATAATTTATCAAAAAATTTACACACTAAATTATACACTATCCTATCTTTTGTAAAATGATTTCATTTCTACATTGTATATGGACTTTCGCTTGTTCCATTTCCTCCTGTTATTTTGATATCAGATTTTAGAGAAAAACAAGGGCGAAGTCCCCACGTATACGGATAGCCTCTAGCTCTGCCATCATCATCCAAAAGGCACACAAAGTAACTGATTATGTAGCCGTTGTTCCTAATAGCCGAACAATAGAAAATGCATTGACTGGATTTCGAGTTCACATCTCGAGACGCTATCCAATAAATTTCTCCTGTTATCAATATATTTAAGTTTTCTAATTGTACTCCATCTGTTACATAATTTGTATCTGTATCTTTCATATTATTTGCACCTTCTATTGATGAAGTAAATTCTAATTTTACTGGTCCTACATTTTCCGAATTTTTATTTATAAATGTTCCATTTTTGTTTGTGGGAACACTTCCTACACATCTTGCATCTGTTGCATATGTTTTATTTAAATATTTTCCTGCCTCATTATTCAAGCTTGTTATTGCATTATTGTAGGAATTTCTAGCACTATTCCAGTCGGGGCCTCCTAGTGTTACATTCGCTATATTTTTATCTGTTATTATTTGTAAACCATATTCTGAACTTGCATCATACAATACTCTACATGTTACTATTCCATTTGTTCCTACACTATTTACTCCTGTATTATATTTTATATAATTTCCTGCTTTCAAATCTTTTGTTGTTTTTTCTTTTACCGTTACTATACAGCTTGCAGATTTTCCACTGCCATCTTTTGCTGTAGCTGTTATTGTCGCTGTACCTGCTGCTACTGCTGTTATTTCACCTGTTGTACTTACTGTTGCCACTGAACTTTTATTAGTAGACCATGTTATTTCTTTGTTTGTTGCATTTGTTGGGTTTACAGTTGCTGTTAATGTTTCTTTACTACCTTTATCTAAAGTTAATGTAGTCTTATTTAACGTAATAGATGTAACTAGCGTAACTGGTGTTTTTTCTGTCTTTGCTTCGCTTATGTTTCCTGCTGCATCTTTTAGCCATATATAATATGTTGTGTTTGCAGTTAATCCTGTTACTTGCTTATTATTTAATGCTGTTGTACTTGTACAACTATCAAAACTTGTTGGTTCTGCACTCGATGTTGTTACCTTGTATCCTATTATTCCACTTGCATTGTCTGTTCCACTAAATGTTATACTGTTTGATGTTGATGATGTTGTTGTTACTTTTGGTTTTTCAGTATCTATTTTTGTTACCTCTCCTACTGCGTAACTTCCTCCATTTGTTCCATCAAATAAACGTACATATATATAACCATTTGCTGTAAACTCTTGTGCCATCTTGTTTTCCCAATTTGTTGCAGTTTTACTTGTTTGTAATGTATAGCCTGTTGGTATTGTTGTTTTTAAACTTGCTGTTACTGTTACTTTTTTATTTGTCCAGTCTGATGAACTATATGTAAAGTTTATGTCTGCTTGTGTTATTCCTGTTGCTTCATCTGTTTTTATTGTTACTGGTTCACTCACATTCTCTGCTTTGTCTTTTAGCCATACATAGTATTCCGTTTTTTGTGATCTTTCTCCTATTGTTATATTATTTAGTGCTTTTGTATTATCTACAGCTACAAAATTTGTTGGTTCTACCTTTGTAGTTGTTACTGCATATCCTATTATTCCACTTGCATTATCTGTTCCACTAAATGTTATACTGTTTGATGTTGATGATGATGTTGTTACTTTTGGTTTTTCAGTATCTATTTTTGTTACCTCTCCTACTGCGTAACTTCCTCCATTTGTTCCATCAAATAAACGTACATATATATAACCATTTGCTGTAAACTCTTGTGTTGTTGTATTTTCCCATTTTGTCATATCCTTACTTGTTTGTAATGTATAGCCTGTTGGTATTTCTACTTTTGCATTTACTGTTACTACTATTTTATCTTTTGTCCATTCATTTGGATTATATGTAAATTCTAGGTCTGCTTGTGTTAGCTCGGCTACAGTTACTGTTCTTATTACATTTGTTTCACTTTCTGCTATTCCATTTTTGTTTTCTACTTCTATTTTTATTTTAAACTCTCTATTTTGCTCTAGTCCTGTAAATATATATTCTCCAGTTTTATTTGTTTCTTTCTTTTTATATTCTTCTCCACTTGTTACATCTTTTATATAAAATCTGTATTCTCCTCCATCTACTCTTGTTGCATCTACTTTTACCTCTATTGAACTCGTTGTAGATTTTGTATTTACGCTCTTTATTTTTGGTAATAACTTTCCTGCTTTTCCTTCATACTCTAGTCCTATGCTTCCATCATCTTTTTTTGCTACTGTATATATGTACTTGTTATCTACTAGTATTGTTTTTATATTACTATCTGCTGTGTCTTCTATATCACTTTCATCTATCATTCCTTGGTCAACTAAATATTTTAGATAATTTTCTAGTGTTAGGCTTTCTCCTCCTAAAGCTATTCTGGCTTCTGCTTGTTTTAGCTCAAATTTTTCTTTTATTTCTGCTGTTTCTTGCATCTCTTTTGCTTTAACTGCTTTAGTAAATATTCCGTTTTCCCCTATTGTCATATTTATAGATACTCCTGCAATGACTATCATTACTACTATTGTGACTATTAATGCAATTAATGTTATACCTTCGTTATTCCTTTTTATACAGTTTTCTTTGTTTAATTTTATATCGTTTTCGAGACTATTTCTATTTAACTTTTTCATATGTTATTTTTCTCTCCTTTTATTTTTTCACTACTCTAAAGTCATATATTCCGGTATAATCTTGTTGCATAGATGTGTTTAATTGTGTGCTTTCTCCTGCTTTTAGTGGTGAAATTATTCCTGGTACTGTTGCTATTTCTGCTTTATTTTCATCTAGTAGTACTATGTTTATTAACATTACCTGTGTTTCCATGCTTCCAGTATTTTTTACATCTGCTAACAATACAGATTGTCCATTTTTATTTGTTAATTGAATATTCCCTATTTCCAAATTATCTAACTTTTTAGTTTCTTTTAATTTTGTACTTGTATTTAATTTTGTCCCATCCTCTAATACTTGTACATATTCTTGAGTATTTGCTCTTAACTGTTCTATATTCTCTTTTACAACTTCTTTCTTACTATTTTTTACTATTAGTACTATTATAAGTAACACTGTTATTGCTACTAACACTAATATCCATTTTTTCTCATTTCTTTTCATTACAACTCCTCCTATTTTCTCGACTTTTTAGTCTTTTTTATTTTTCTTTATAACATATTAAAATACACAAAAAGAGACAGAATAAATCTACCAAAATTGCATATCGCAAAAATAGCAGAAAACTCTATCTCTACTTATATTTAGTTTATATTTAATTAAATTGCCGATATATATATATATATATATACAGCCTCAACGTTTCTAGAGTTCAACATTTTTATATTTCTCCTACATTTTTTCTTGTTCTTTAATGAATATCTTCTTAGGATATTTTACCAATTATTTACTATGTAGTCAATATTTGTAACAAAAATGTAACTCAAATGTAAATCAGTCGTAACATTCATAAATAGGAACTAGTCTTTCTTTTATTTACATAGCATTATTATAAAGCAAAAAGCTGAAAATACTCCAAGTAAGATTGCCATATATTTTAATTTTTTGCATTTTTCTTTTAATTTTTTGGTTTCTTTACTTTCTTTAATGTCCTTTTTTTCTAATTTCTTTATATATTCTGAAACAATTAATTCCGCTTCTTTTACTACATAATTGCCCTCTTTTACTTTCTCATCTTTATTGTCTAGCGACTTACTATTTCTAACACATTCCTCTTTATGTATTTTCACATTATCTTTAAGTACCACAAATGCTTCTTCTATCATATTTGAAGGTATATTCTTTAACACTACTATATTTTTCATTTTTTCTATATCCATATAAATTCCTCCTACCAGTGTTATTTATATAGATTTTTTCCATTTTTTCTATCTTTATACTTTTAACTTTTGCAATTTTGACACTAGTAATTTCTTTAATTCTAAATTATGCATTTTATCTTCATATTTTTAAATTATCAATAAATTAATTCTATTTTTTTCTAATGCAGATGAAAATTTTCCATAAAAAAGGCCTTGAATTTAATCTCTTAAACTCAAAGCGAAATATTTATATTCCATGTTTTTCTTTCCATTCCTTAAAAACTTCTCTGGCATCTTTTACTCTACCATTTCTTATATCATCTTCTGCCTTTAATAGATGTTCTTCTATATCTTTTTTTAATAATTTTTCTCTATATTCTTCCATTTTCATAATTACAACATTGTTCTTATTCATAGTGATAACCATTTCTCCATTTTGATTAATCGCCGTTTTTAAATCTTGAATATTGGTTACTTCTCTCATTTCAATGCACCTCTTTTCTATACTATAAATAGTATAGCATACATTTTACTATTTTTGAACACTTTTCGTAGATTTTATAAATTTATTATTTGTAACTAGTTTCAGTATATAATATTTCTTCTTTTCTGTTTTTAATATTATTCATATTTTATATAAATTCCTCCTACCAGTGTTATTTATATAGATTTTTTCCATTTTTTCTATCTTTATACTTACATATTTTTTATAGATTCAAATATACCATTCGCAACGACATCGGCTAAAGTCATTACAACATTTAATGAAATATTTTGTAATATTTTAAAATTATATTTTGGCATTTTACAATCTTTACCTACAACTGCTTTAACACCAATGTTTCCTATTTCTACTTTATCTTTTTTTAGTCCTTCTCCTAAACTTACATTTTTATTAGTTATAATTATCTTACCTATATTTTCTTTGGACGATAGTGCTGCATCTATTACCACAATGCAAGAATTTTTATTTTCATCTTTTACTTTTTTTAACACTTCTAATATATTTGTATAATTTATATTTTTTTCCAAGCTTCCATATATATTTACATTATATATGTTATAGTCTTCTAGTAGTTGCATAAGTTTTGTACCTACTAAAGGGCCAAAACAATCACCTGTCATTTTATCTGTTCCTATACACAACAATGCAATTTGCTTATAATTATTTTTCTTTTTTTCATTTATCAAAACTCTATAAAATTCTCTTGTAAACACTTCTTGTACACTTTCAACTTTTGCATAATTTAGCACTAGCAATCCCTCCAATACTAAATTATGCACTTTGTAAATTTTTATACATATATTTTTAAAAGGACAATTGGGGACGGGGCACTTTTGTCCTTTACATATTCTCTTATTATGTTTAGGACAAAAGTGCCCCGTCCCCAATTGTCCTTTTTCATTTTTTCTTTTTTCTTTATCTTGGGCTTATTATTATATTTACATCTTTTTTTCCACTGTATTTTGTAATTATATCTTGAGAAAAGCCTGCAACCTCATTAGACAAGATTATAGTATTATAATTTTGTTTTACTAGTTCATCTAGCTTTTTATCTGTGTCATCTAAGCTAGAAAGTCTATACACATCCATTCCTAACCTTTCTGCAAATTTAAAATTTTTATCATCACTTTCAGCTTTAATCCAAGATACTTTCATTTCAATCACTCTTTTCTATTAGTGTATAATTTATTTTACAGTTCATATATTAAAGTTAAATTATTTACAATTTCTAAGCAATTTAACTTAAAAAATAGATTATACATTATATATAATCTATCTTTTTATATTATTTCTTATATTGATGTGGTTTATTCTCCTTTTAATAAATCTTCTACTTCTTTTTTTGTTAAATATCTCCATTCTCCTATTTTTAAATTTTTTACTGAAATATTACCTATTCTTGCTCTATGTAGTGCTAGTACTCTTTTTCCAACTGCTTCACACATTTTTCTTACCTGCCTATTTTTTCCCTCATGTATTGTTATTTGTATTCTTGAAATATTTTTTTCTTCATCAATCTTTAATATTTTAACCTCGGCCGGTCTTGTTATATAATCTTCTATTTGTACACCTTGTCTTAATTTTTCTACATCTTCGCTTGTTATTTTTCCTTTTACTGTAGCGTTGTATGTCTTAGAAACCTCGTGTTTTGGATGTGTTACATGAAATATAAAATCTCCATCATTTGTTAAAATTAATGCTCCTGATGTGTACATGTCTAGTCTTCCTACTGGTATCAATTTTACATTTACGCCTTTTATTAAGTCAGTAACTATATTTCTGTTAAATTGGTCTTTTACTGTTGTTACATAGTCTATTGGTTTATTTAAAAGAACATATACTTTCTTTTCTTCTTTTTCTATAACTTTTCCATTATACTCTACAGTATTTAATTTTGGATTTATTTTTGTTCCTAATTGTGTTACTATTTCTCCATCAACTTTTACTTTTCCTTCTAATATAGCTTCTTCTGCCTTTCTTCTTGATAAGATTCCTGTACTTGCTATATATTTTTGAAGTCTTTCTTCTTCCATTTTACCTATTCCCTCTCTATTTATTTTTATAAATTAGTATATAGTTTTGCATATAATTTTATAATATATTTTGCAGTCGACGAATTGAGAGGAAATTATTGTGTAATTCTTATATAAATTTTACGGGGAATGTTCATTTTTGCAAAAAATGAAAGGGTCCCGTCAAATTTATATTAGAA
>CAKPFO010000062.1 GCA_934153805.1 uncultured Clostridia bacterium
TACGTACATACAACTATCCACAAGGACGTATAACAGACCACAGAATAGGAATGAACGTATACCAATTTGAAGATTTCCTAAATGGTAACTTAGATGAAATGATAGATAACCTAATTGCAGCAGATAGAGCAGAAAGATTAAAAGGTGAAGAAGAATAGAAAATGTAAAAGAGTTGAATTATGTATGTAACTTAAAAAATTAAGCTAGGTACAAAACAACTCTTTTTTTATATAATTATTATCATATATGTCTAAAAAGTGGCAAAATCTTGAAAAAAGACTATTTTTATGATATAATAATTTATGTTAAGAAAAATGGAAAATTAAGTGTAAATCAATGAGAGGAGAATTTATAATTGAAAACATTTAATGAGATAAATAAGAAAAAATTAAAATCTTTTTATAGCTTGACTGTATTACAAAGAATTGAAGTTTTAAAGAATTTAGGTTTTTATAATTTACCAGTTGAAAAAAGAATACAATATCTTGAAACAATTGGAGTATTTGATGTTGATGTAAATTTAGATCCACCAACAAAAATTCTAATGCCAGATGATTCCGACTTAGATTACCTAAAAGAAAAACCAGAAAAACAAGAAAAATATAATAATGTAAATAAATGGGCAGAAGACTTTATTAGAGACACCATATCAAATGGAACACTTAAGATAGAAGGTATAGAAGGTACAGAAAACCTTGATATACTAAAGAAACAAAGTCAAGGTGCAATAATTACTATGAATCACTTTAATCCGTTGGATTCATTTGCTGTAGAAACAGCTATTCATGATTCTGGTATAGATAAAGAATTATTTAAGGTTATTAGAGAAGGAAATTATACTAATTTCCCAGAAGGACCTATTGCTGATTACTTTAAATATGGAAGAACATTACCATTAAGCCAAAATAGAGATACTATGAGAATGTTTTTGGATAGTTTAAAAAAACTTTTAGGCAATGGAAATCTTGTTTTAGTATGTGCAGAACAAGCAATGTGGGAAAATTATCAAAAACCAAAGCCAATGAAATATGGTGCATATAGATGGGCAACAGAATCTAATGTCCCTGTTATTCCAATGTTTGTAGGTCATACTGAAAAAGAAAATTCAGCTTTATATACAGTTTATATGGGTAAACCAATATTCCCACAAGAAAATAAATCACTTAATGAAAATACAATAGAAATGAGAAATCAAAATTTTGAATTTTGTAAATGTATGTATGAAAAACATTATGGAAGAAAACTTACATATGATACAGAGCCTAGCATGTATTATAATTTAAGAGGATACGTAAGAAGTACGCCAGGATTTGAAGAAATGATTAAAAAAGAACAAATAAAGGTTCAAGAAGATGAAGAAAGATAAAAATTGAAAATATTGTATATAACAGATGTAGGTATAATATGAAAGATACTTTTTTAGTAAACTTAAAATATACCTACATTTTCCATGTTAAAAATAAAAATGAAGTTTCAAATTTTGACTATTATGTAAAACAATGATATAATATATACATATTGCAATAAAATATAAAAATTGATAACTATCAAAAAGGAGGGATAGTTCTTTAATTGCAACAGAAATCTAAAAATATCTAGAAACAACGTGGAGGAAAACAATATGAAGATATTAGAAAAAGGTGCTGGAACAATATTATTAGGTTTTTTATATTGGCTAATATATGAGTTATGGTTACCAACATTATCATTTGCTTATATTGATGGAACAATCTTTTTTGGTATAGGAATAATAATGATTGTGATTATATTTCTGATATGGATTAAAGAAGATTTGGAAGAAATATTAGAAGCGGGATTTATAGCAATTGTTATAGGAATAGTTGCTGTTGCTATTATTTTAAGCATAGGAGCGGCAATTATAGGAGGAGGACTAATAAACTCTGGCGAAATGTATCGGCAAATTGGAGAGATAGACTATAAATCTTTTAAAGAAGATATAGTTGAAATAGATACATCTCAAATACCAATTGTAGATATTGATTTAGCAGATAAACTTGCTGATAAGAAGTTGGGAGAAGAGTTAGCATTAGGTTCTCAATTTGAAGTAGGAGAGTTTACCAACAAACAACAGGTAAATGGAAAGCTAATTTATGCTGCGCCACTAAATCACAGGTCATTTTGGAAATGGAATGCTAATAAATCTGGAACACCAGGATATATTATTGTAAGTGCTACAAACATGAATGATGTTAAACTTGTAAGAGAAATTAATGAAGAGCAAATAAGAATTAAATATTCTAGATCAGCATTCTTTGGAGATGATTTAAAGAGACATATACGAAGAAGTGGATTTAGAACAGTTGGCCTTACCGAATTTTCATTTGAATTAGATGAAGAGGGAAAACCGTATTGGGTAGTAACTACTTACAAAAATTCGACATTATGGAGAAATCCGGAAGCAACAGGAGTTGTTATTTGTGATCCAGAAACAGGAAAATGTAGCTGGTATTCAGTTAAAGATGTACCAAAGTGGGTAGATATTGTTCAACCAGAGAGTTTTATAAAAGAACAGATTAAAAACTATGGAAAATATGTCCATGGAGTATTCAATTTCCCTGATCAAGATAAGTTATCCATGACAGAGCATATGACTACAGTTTATAATGATGGAGATTGCTATTATTATACAGGCATGAGTTCCGTAGGAAAGGATAGCGGTACAGTAGGTTTTATTCTAGTAGATACAAGGGACAAATCTACAAAATTCTATAGAATGGTGGGTGCTACAGAGGCAGCAGCAATGAGCAGTGCCGAAGGTAAAGTTCAAAATATGGGATATAAATCGACTGTTCCAATTCCATTAAATATTACAGGAATTCCTACTTACTTCTGTACTTTAAAAGATAACGAAGGATTAGTTAAGCAATACGCAATGTTAAACATTGAAGACTATTCCATTGTTGCAGTAGGAGATAGTATTGTAGAAACTAAGAGAAGTTATATTAATGCAATGAATAGTAGCGGAATTAAAGTAGATTTTGGAGATGCGGAAGTCTATGGCTATACACAAGAAGGAATTGTGAGTAGAATAGGAAGTAATATTGAAAATGGAGAAACTTATTATTACTTTGTTCTTGATAATGATACTGAGAAACTATATTTAGCATCATATATGGTATCAGAAGAGTTACCAATTACAAGAGAAGGAGATAATGTTAAGGTCTCATATGTGAATGAATCAAATGGAGTTATAAATATAGTATCATTTGATAATTTAGGTTTTTCACAGGAAATTTCAAAACAGCAGGAACAATTTAACAAAGAAAATGAGGAAAATAACATTATTAATAGTCCGGATAATAAAGTAATTAGTGTTTCACCTGAAGAAAATGAAAAAGTATGGGATAGCTTAACAGATGAAGAAAAGGCCAAAATACTTAAAAAAATTGAATAAAAGCAAATAAAGAACAAAAACTGGCGATGTATTACATCGCCAGTTTTCCTATACTAAAACAAAATATAAAACGAATAAATCGCACTTCTTAAAAATAAACTAATAAAAAGTTTAATTTTAAGGAGTGTTTTAATTTGAATGAGATATTAAAAACAACGTTAATAGGATTATTTTTTGGAACATTTGGAACAACAATTGGAGGAATAATAGGAGTATGTTTTAAAAGAAAGTCAAATAAATTTTTAAGTTTTATTTTAGCATTTGCATCAGGTCTAATGCTAGCAATAATATGCTTTGATTTAATACCAGAAGCAATGGAAATAGCAAATATTTTCAGTGTACTTATGGGAATTGTTGCAGGAATAATAGTAATGATAATATGTGACATATTAGTACAGAAAAAATTTAATACAAGTAGAATAAATAAAAGCACAACAAGTAATTTATTAAAAACAGGAATAATCGTAAGCATAGGTTTGGCACTTCATAATTTTCCAGAAGGTTTAGCAATAGGCTCAGGCTTTGGAGCATCACTAACATTAGGTTATTCACTAGCAATTGCAATATGTCTGCATGATGTACCAGAAGGAATAAGCATGGCAGTGCCAATGAAAAATGGAGGAATGAATCCAATAAAAGTAGTTTTCTATGTAATATTATCAGGAGTAACAACAGGAATAGGTGCATTTTTTGGAGCAATACTTGGAGGAATATCACAAGAAGTAATAGCGATGTGCTTAAGCTTTGCAGCAGGAGCAATGTTATACATAGTATCAGGAGAATTGATACCTGAATCAAATAGTCTATATCACGGAAGAATGACAGCAATAGGAAATATAGCTGGCTTCCTACTAGGCATGATTGCAATGAGCATATAAACTATTAGGGACTGGGCGATTTAGTTTAGCATAAAAGTATTTGCATATAATTGAAAAACTGATATAATACAAAAGAAATAGGAGGAAAAAACAAATGAAAATAATGTTTATATGCACAGGAAATATATGCAGAAGTGCCATGGCAGAAGGAATGATGAAAAAATTAGCAAAAGATAATAATTTAGATTTAGATATATGTTCATGTGGAATATATGCTGAAGATGGTGACTATGCAACATATAATGCTATAGAAGCGGCAAAATATTATGATGTAAATATAGAAAATCATAGAGCAACAAATATAAGAAGGTCTAGAATTAAAGAAATGGATATAATACTATGTGCTACAGAAACTCATAAACAAAGCGTATTACATATGTACCCTGAACTAAAAGAAAAAGTATTTACAATGAAAGAATATGCTCAGTTAGATAACAATGGACAAGATATGGATATAAAAGATCCATGGGGCTATGATATGAATGTATATCAAAATTGTGCAAGAGAAATAGAAGAATGTTTAAAAGTAATTATAAATAAAATATAAAAAAAGAGAATTAAAGTAAATTAAAATTTATTTTAATTCTTTTTTTGTCATTTTACTACGGAGATAAAGGATAGCGTGAAAATGCTGTATATATATTTGACTGTTTTGTAAAAAATGTAAAGAAAATGTAAAAAAAATGTAATAAAAAGGGGAAAAATAGCTTCCGTAGCAGTAAAAACGTTAATCTTAAAAAGTGCCAAAAATAGCCATTTACTTAAAGTTATAAAAAAACTATAATAAAATTAATTATAATAATATATAAGGAGAGAATAATGAGAAGATTTAAACAAATTACATTAGAGAACAAATTGTTTAGAAAAATATTTATTACAACACTCTTAACTGTAAGTATGCTTATAACTATGAAAACGTCGGTATTGGCTGCTACATTGCATTTTACTGATGGAGTACATAATGGAACCAGCGTGACAATAGGAGATAGAGATGGAATAGATTGGAAAAGAAACGAAACAGTTAGACCAGACAAGGGTGATGGAGATACAACAATAAATGGATTAACTGTTCCATATCATATA
>CAKPFO010000063.1 GCA_934153805.1 uncultured Clostridia bacterium
AATAACTATGAGAATAATAAAAAAATATGGGAAAGAATTATTATATAAAGAATTAAGAAAAAGTTACAATTTTTTTATTAAAGAAGCAAACACAAATAAAAAAAGCAAGGGATATGGACTAATAAGAGATAAAACAATATTAGATGATAATATTGCAAGTATAGCATCAGTAGGATATGGTTTAGCAGCATTAGTTATTGGAGTAGAACATAATTGGATAAAATACGATAAAGCCTATGATAGGGTAAACAGAACACTAGAAACCTTTATAAATAACGTAGAAGGGAAAAATGGATTTTATTATCATTTTGTAAATATGCAAACAGGAAAAAGAGAATGGAATTGTGAAGTATCAATAATAGATACAGCAATTTTTATATGTGGTGCAATAACTGCAGGTGAATATTTTGGAAAAGAAGTAAAAAATAAAGCAAATATCTTATATAAAAGAATAAATTGGGAATGGTATAGAAACAAAGAAAATAATTTATTCTATATGGGATATAAACCTGAAAAAGGATTTTGGGGACAATGGAATGGATATGCTGAACAATTAATAATGTATATATTAGGAGTTAGTTCACCAACATATCCAATAGATAAAAGTATGTATTATGAATTTAATAGAAAAAAGAAAGATTATAAAGATATAAAGGATATAATATACACATATTGTGGAACATTATTTACATATCAATATTCACATGCATGGATTGATTTTAGAAATTTAACAGATATTAATGGAGTTAATTGGTTTGAAAATTCAGTAAAAGCAACAAAAGCAAATATAGAATATTGTATAGATAATAAGAGCAAATTTAAAACTTATGGAGAAAACTCTTGGGGATTAACTTCTTGTCTTTCTCCAAAAGGATATATAGGACCAGGAGCTGAACCTTGTGATACTAATTTAGAAATAGAAAACGATGGAACAATATCTCCATGTGGTGCAATTGGCTCAATAGTATTTACACCAAAAGAAAGCATAAAAGCTATTGAATATTATTATAATACATTTAGAAAATTATGGGGAAAATACGGTTTTAAAGATGGTTTTAATTTAGAGGGAGAAAAAAGTTGGTTTGCAAAAGAATATATAGGAATTGATAAAGGAATAGGAATGTTAATGATAGAAAATTATTTAAATGAAACTATATGGAAATATTTTATGAAAAATGAGTATGTCATTAAAGGATTAGAAATGTTAGAATTTACTGATACTAAATCAGAAGATTTGAAATTAAACAAAGTATAATTTGGAAGAAATTACAAATGAAATAGCATATAAAACTTGTTATAATATATATAGATGTGTAATATCACATAATAGTAGTAACAAATAACCAAAATGTTTTAATTAAAATGGAGGTATTAAGATGAAAATTTGTATTTTACGGAGAGATGGAGAAAATGTTCATAATGGAATGGTAGAAGTGATGTTTGCAATAACAGAGAAATATTTTGGAAACAGAGAATTATTTTTAGATAAGAACGAAAAAGAATTCACACAGATGATTACTTTTTCAGTTTCTGATAATGAAGATTCGTCCAATATAGTTCAATTTATAATTGCAGTATCAGAAGTAAATCCATTATATGCTGTGAGGATTTTGAAGTAAAAGCAATGAAAAACTCTAACCTAGCAAATGCTTGATTAGAGTTTTTTTTACTTTGAATGAAAAATGCTCTTTTCAATTTCTGCCATACACTCATTAGCAATATTTGCAACAGCTGACCATGAACCAACTTGTGTAGAGATAGGTTTTACCATACTGTGCAATTCTGATATTGTTTTAAGTGCTTCATTCTTGGTAGAACAGAAATCTTTTAAAGTCTTTTTGAAGTGCCTTGCTGTTTCATCAGAAGAATCAACAGATTTAAACTGTTTTTCGATTTCTTGTTTAAATCCAGCCGGAGAGAATGTACCGTTATTCACAAACAATTTCAAATTTTCTAAAATATTAGATAATTTTGTGAATGGATCATTACTCTGTTCGTTTGGATTTTGCATAGCATCTAACATCCGTTTTTGATAGTTTTCAAAAGTCTTATCGTTCATATAGAAACCTCCTAAAAATATTTATTTTTACTTTGATGATTTACTTTGAGTGAAAAAAGGTTAAAACTACAAAAATCTAATTATAGTATAACACAAAATTATGTAAAATACAAATGCACTATTGAAAATAGCTGGATTTTCTTTACTTTTATGTAAAATAATGATATAATATTTGCATAATTATTTTTCTATAATCTCCGAAATACAACTTATAGAGTTTAATATAGTAACTATTAACAATGCACAATGAAAGGTCAATTGACAAGGAGGAATAAGAATGGTTATTGAGGAATTACGCCAAAAAGAAATAGGAGTATTGATACAACGAAATATCGTTATTAAAACTAATTATAGTGAACGGGAAGAAAACTATTTTTTAGTAAAGGGTCCGCGAAATAAGTATTTTATCAGTTTTTCTGAAGATGGAACTGCAGAACGTAGTTTTGTTAGTGAAGAGATGATGCTTAATATGATTAATGATGAAGTGCTATCTAAGCAAGAGGCTTTAGATATTTATGCGCAGACACCACAACTTAACTGTTGGATGTAGTAATTAATGATTATTTATCACTTGTAAACAAATTTGTTAAGGAGGTATCAATGTCTAAAAGAAAAAAGCAGTTAGCAAACTTAAATAAACAACCTAAAGTAAAAAGAGAAATTATACAGCTAGAAGATTGTTCGAAAAATGATGAATGTGGTGTTTCAGTAATAGATGATGTTAAAGTAATTGTTTTTTATAATGGTCCAAATTACAAAGTGAAAATTTCAATTCCTAAACGGAGCATAACCAAGAAGATACTAAAAGTTCAAAATAGTAAGTTTGATTTATATATTCGATTTGAAGATACTGATTATAGTAAATCAGGAGGACACCTTTATATAGAACTAAAGGGAAGATACAAATTGGATGATAGATTAAAAAAGCCAAATGAATGTAATGAAGTAAAATTTGGAATTAGTGCTAAAAGATATCATGGTAATATTGTATTGCAACCAGATTTTTTTATTCCAGAGAATTGGTCTTCGTCAGTTGATTCAAGGGAAGATGAGATGGCTAATAAACAATACAAACGTGATATTAGAAAAATGGAAATAAATGCAAGTAATTATACTAATTATGATAAAAGCAACGTTTATCGACCATTTCAAGGTGGAGATTGCACAGGAGGAAAATAGTATGGCATTTGAAGATTACAAAGATCTAGATTTAAAACCTGAAAAAGCAACACGGGAAGAAATTGAACAACTTGAAAAGAAATATGGAGTATCAGAATTACGTGATACAAGTTCAAGAGAATTTCTTCGTAGACAAGAAAAAAAGAATAGTTACTGAAAAACAATTAAGAGAACTGATTAAATTGTAATTGGATATTGAAAGTGTAAAGAAAGGAATTATCGGTCATGATGGTTCTTTTCTTTACTTTTATACGAAATCGTGATATAATTCACATAATTCAATTTTTATAATCTCCTTTTGGAGTTGACATAGAGAAATATATAGACAGCAAAATAAATATTTTAAGGGAGGAATTTTATTGCTTTAAAAAAGGTAAAACTAAATTATATGTCAGCAACAACACATACAGAACCTAAAGAAAAAATCAGAGTATCATCTGCTAAAATGGAAGAACTAGATAGGGCTATTATAGAAAAGACTAGACAAAATAATTCTGATTTTAATATCGGACGAGAAAATTTAAAAGACAGTATATATTATTTATCGTAATTAAAAAATAACTTATAAATGTTTTTCTAGGAGGATAGTATGTTATTTTCAATATTTTCTTTTTTTATGGTTTTTGTACTATGTTTGTTATCAATATCTGCTGTTATATATAATAATGTGTATAACATTTTAAAGTTTAAAAATAAACAAGAAATCAGTATTGATAAGTTGAAATTTGAAAAATGTATTTTACCCTACAAAAGTAACTCACAAACTAATTAGTTAAGGAGGAAGATATTATGGGCTCTACATTAGCAGGAACATTTATAGTAATAGTTCTTATGTTAGATATTGCATATCTTTTAGTTGATTGTTCAATTGAAAGAAAAAAACGGATTGAGGCAGAAGGAAAACTAGAATCACTTGAAAAACATTTATCTGAAGCAAAAAGTGTAGATGCTAGAATTATTTATCAGTCATACTTTGCTCCACCAGTAGACCATACTGGTGATGGATTTATTGATGGTGATGAATAAGAGAAAAAGTGAAGCAAGGAGTTCGTTTCGACGGACTTCTTTACTTTTGTCTTGAATTATACATAAATTTGTGATAGAATATGTGCATACTTTTTCAATCTTGCCAAGTGCAAAGTTTTTATATAAATGTAACTTTAAAAATAAATATTTTTAAGGAGGAATATTGAATGAATAAAGAGTTAAGTAATAATAAAACACTTGCTGAAATTCAGCTGAATTACGAAAAAAACTTACAGGTATTGACTATTCGGTAGATGAGTTAAGAAGAATCTATGTACATACAAATATATCAGATTATTTTTTCATGGATAACTCTTCTAATTGTGATGTTGGTTCAGTAAAAAAACATAGCAGATGTAACATAAAACGTATTCATTTAGCGTGTAACTCGCAAACTAATTAGTTAAGGAGGTAAAACAAATGAAAAAAGAATGTAAACACGATTTCAAAGTAAATCAAACAGTATATTTGGTTGATTACTGGGGAACAAACAATGGTGCACAAGCTTTTGAAGCTCAGGCTAAAATTTTGCAGGTTGATGAAGAAAACAAAACCTTTGATGCTGTTTTGTATGGAGATACATACCAAAGATACAGCTTCGAAGACTATGGACGTTTAATCTTCGATACTGCAGAAGAAGCAAATGAAGCAGCAGGTAAGTTGCCTAAACCCAAGTCAGTTGTATACCAAAAAATCGGTAAGAGAGTTTATAAAAAAATGGTTTGTGGTATCGGCGGATACTACATTGACAATGTCTATGATTTGATTATTCGTTTGAATAAGGGAAAAGATATCTCTACAAAAGAGATTGGCATTTTTATTTTTTTGAACGAATCAGATGCAAGGCAATAAGAAACAAAAAGGATTCTCCATAACTTTGGCGAATCCTTTTTGTTATCTATCTAAAATCTATTTTTCTATTTTTTACTTTAATTTTGTTATTTTCTTCCTGATTTATTTCTTTAAAAGAGTACTCAAAATCTAACAAAAATTCAATAAATAAGAGAGCCATTGGCTCTTTTATTTATATTTTTTGAGTTTTTCGCATATTTCGACAAAT
>CAKPFO010000064.1 GCA_934153805.1 uncultured Clostridia bacterium
CTACTAACGTCTCCGTTTTTTTCAAATATTCTTTCAAATTATCAAAATCCCATATTTTTTCTTCTTTAAATGGCATATATATTATTTCGTACTTACTGTCTAACCCATTAGTAGTGTTACTTATTATTTTATTTACGTTTTCTTCTAGTTCTAATTTATTCTTTGAGTTAATATAATCATGGCTAATTATATCTCCATTATAATAAATATTAAATTCTTCACCTGTCTGTTTGATTTTAGCTGTTGCAGTATACTTTTGTTTGTCAAAGGCTGCCCTTCCAGAATTGCTATTGAAAGATTCTATTTCTATTTCATATCCAGATAATTTTTCTATTGTTTTTTTCATTTTTCTTTTTATTGAATCTTCTGGATTTCCTAAAACATTTTTTAATACAATTCCTAAAATTATAATTAAAACAATTACTATAACAAGTTTTATCTGTTTCATATCTATTCTCGTTCCTTTTCTCTTTTTAATTTATTTATTTAATTCTTCTATAAACATCTTGTTAAGCATTTGTGGATTTGCTTTTCCTTTTGTTTCTTTCATTGCTTGTCCTACTAAAAATCCTACTGCTTTATCTTTTCCTGCTTTATAGTCTGCTACTGATTGTGGGTTTGCTTCTATTATTTTTAGTACAACTTCTTTTATTGCTCCTTCATCAGAAATTTGAATCCATCCTTTTTCTTTTATTATTTCTTCTGGGTCTTTTGGCTCTTCAAATAGTTCTTCTAGAACCTTTTTAGCTATTGCACTACTTATTGTTCCTTTGTCTATTAATGTTATCATTTCGGCCAATTGCTCAGCTGTAAATGGTATGCTATCTGCCTCTTCTTCTCTTTCATTTAATATTCTAGATACATCTGATAAAAGCCAGTTTGCAACTGCTTTGTGGTTTCCACAAATATCTGATGCTTTTTCAAACATATTCGATAAATATTTAGATGCTGTAAGAAGTCTTGCATCTTTTTCTGAAAGTCCTATTTCTCCCATGTATCTTGCTTTTCTACTTTCTGGCAATTCTGGTAAATTATTTTTTATATTCTCTATATACTCTTCTGACAATTTTATTGCTACTAAATCTGGGTCTGGGAAATATCTATAATCTTGTGCATCTTCTTTATCTCTCATTGAAAATGTTTTTCCAGAGACATCATCCCATCTTAATGTTTCTTGATATATTTTTCCACCATCTTCTATAACATCAATTTGTCTGTCTGCTTCATATTCTATAGCTCTTACTATGCTTCTAAAAGAGTTCATGTTTTTCATTTCTGTACGTGTACCAAATTCTTTTGCACCTTTTTTACGTACCGAAACGTTTACATCTGCACGTAGTGAACCCTCTTGCATTTTACAGTCTGATACTTCTATATACTCTAATATAGATTTTAATTTTTTCAAATATTGTTCTACCTCTTTTGAACTACGTAAATCTGGTTCAGAAACTATCTCTATTAAAGGTACTCCTGCTCTATTCAAATCTACTAAACTTCCTGCTCCGAATTCATTATGATTTAATTTTCCTGCATCCTCTTCTATATGAATACGTGTTAAGCCTATTTTCTTTTTATTTCCTTCGTCATCTTCTATTTCGATGTAACCATGTTCACAAAGTGGCATATCAAATTGTGATATTTGGTATGATTTTGGAAGGTCAGGATAAAAGTAATTTTTTCTATCATTTTTACTATTTCTTGCTATTTCGCAATTTGTTGCAAGACCTGCTTTTACTGCATATTCTACTACTTTTTCGTTAAGTACAGGAAGAGCTCCTGGCATTGCCATACATACTGGACATACATGTGTATTAGGGTCTGCACCAAACTCTGTAGGGCAGCTACAGAATATTTTTGTTTTTGTTGAAAGTTCAGCATGAACTTCTAGTCCCATTACTATTTCATAATCTTCTCTTGACATTAGATAGCACCTCCTTTAAATTCTGGTTTGTAATTTTCTCTGAACTTAGTAGCTTGTTCATATGTGTATGCTGCATTTAATATTGTTTCTTCACTAAATTTTTGTCCTATTAATTGCATACCTATTGGCATACCATTACTATCTACACCACATGGAATTGATATTCCTGGTAGTCCTGCAATGTTTACAGATACTGTACAAATATCTGCCAAATACATTTCTAATGGGTTAGATGATTTTGTTCCTATATCAAAAGCTACTGTTGGTGATGTTGGAGTTAATATAACATCATATTTACTAAAAGCTTTATCAAATTCATTTTTTACTAAAGTACGTACTTGCTGAGCTTTTTTATAATAAGCATCATAATATCCAGAAGAAAGTACATAAGTTCCAAGTATAATTCTTCTTTTTACCTCACTACCAAATCCTTCACTTCTTGAATTTCTAAATAACTCTTTTAAATTAGTAAAATTAGGTGTTCTATATCCATATCTAATTCCATCAAATCTACCTAAGTTTGAACTTGCCTCTGCACATGCTATAATGTAGTAAGTTGCTAATGAATAATTTGCAATATCTAGTGAAAATTCTTCTACTTCTGCTCCAAGTTTTTTGTATTTTTCTATTGCTTGTTCTAACTTTTCTTTTACTTCACTGTTTATCCCTTCTGCAAAGAACTCTTTTGGGATACCTATTTTTAAACCTTTAACATCATTTTTTAAAGCTTTTGTATAATCTACTTTTTCTATATTTTCTGATGTTGTATCTTTTTCATCATGACCTGTTATAACATTTAAAAGCATTGCTGCATCTTCTACATCTTTTGTGATTGGTCCTATTTGGTCTAAAGATGATGCAAACGCAACTAGTCCATAACGAGAAACTAGTCCATATGTTGGCTTTAGTCCTACAACTCCACAAAAAGATGCTGGCTGACGAATTGAACCTCCTGTATCTGAACCTAATGCCCATGGTACCATTCCTGATGCTACAGCTGCTGCACTACCACCAGATGAACCTCCTGGTACTGCATTTAAATTCCAAGGATTTTTTGTAACATGAAATGCTGAGTATTCTGTAGAACCTCCCATTGCAAATTCATCCATGTTTAATTTTCCTAAATTTATCATGTTCTCTGCATTTATCTTTTCTATTACTGTTGCATCATAAGGAGATACAAAGTTTTCTAGCATTTTAGAGCTACAAGTAGTTTTTACTCCTTTAGTATTTATATTATCTTTTATACCAATTGGAATACCTGCTAAGTCTCCAATTATTTCTCCATTATTTACTTTTTCTTCTATATTTTTAGCTTTTTCTAAAGCTTCATCACATAATGTTGTAACAAATGCTTCAACATCTTTTTCTTTTTCATTTATTCTGTTTACATATGCCTCTGTAATTTCGCTTATAGTTAGCTCTTTATTCGCTAATTTTTCTTTTAATTCGTGTACAGTTAGTTCTGTAATATTCATTAAATTGCCTCCTTTTTTCTATTTTGATGTCAGATGTTGGAGCTTAGAAGTTGAATTCTGGCTTTTTAATTCTGACATCTAACACATCTTTTTATTTATTTTTAACAATTCAAAAGCAAGTATTGCTATATTTGTTTACTGGATTACTTTTGGAATCTTAAACATATTTCTCTCTTTTTCAGGAGCATTTGACATCAATGCTTCGTTATCTTCAAATACCTTTATTTCATCTTTTCTAAATACATTATAATTTTCATTTGCACCTATTGTTTCGCTAACACCTTCCACTGGTGCATTATTTACTATATTTGCAAAGTTTAGTATGTCTTGCAAATGTAAAATATAAGTGTCTATTTCATCTTCTTTTAAATTTAAATTAGCAAGTTTTGCTATATGCATAATTTCTTCTCTGCTTACTTTCATAGTTAGTACCCTTCCTCTCTTTTTACTTTGTGCTCTATTATATCCTTTTTTTGGTAAAAATACAACAAAATGCTTAGAAAAAGTTACGGAAATATTTATTTCCGTAACTTTTTCTGTATTTTTTAATTTTCTTCTATTAGCTCAATAGCTTCCTCCACTGTTATGCCTTTTTCCCATTTTTCTTTTTCCGTTTGTTTAAAGTAGTTATATTCTCTACTTTCTAACTCTATTGTTTCATTTAAATATGGTTGCACCTCAATAGTAACAGATACAGTATTAACATCATCTAGCCTAACAGTAACTTTAGAATTCTCTAATCTTATAAAATCACCTATGCTATTTTCTCTTATTTCTATGTTTGCTCTAATATTGGGAGCTATTAAAAAATTTTCTTGCCTTGCCTCATACATTTCTTCCAATGTAGGACAAGTTGTAGTTGCACCTAACTCTTCAAGGAATTCTTCATATTCTTTTTCAGCCGTTTCATATTTTTTATTATAATAATCTCTGGCATATTTTACTATTTTATCTTCCTTCAGAATTTGCTCTAACATGTCTTTATAGAACAAGTTCCTTGTAAAACTAAATATTTTTCCAGATATAGATATATTATAATTAACTTTAGGTAAACTTATGTGATTTTTTTCGATCAAAATAACACCTTTCTTTGATCTATATAATTCATTATCAAATGTTACTTTTTCCTCTATATGTATGCTTCTTTCTCTTTCATCCTTTAAGTCATACTCATGCATCACACAGTTTGCATAGTTCCGGTAAAATTCTTCGTTTTCCTTTGTAAATCCTTGTGGCACTTCAAGTACAGGATAATATACTTTTATATCTTTCCTTTCTATTCCTAATCGTTCTTTATAATTGGCTTCAACAATTTGCATATTGTACGGAAGTGCTAAAAGATTCCTTTCCAACTCAGCCATTAATTTCTTTTTTGCTTCTGCTGCTCTCTTAATAAGTTCTTCTGTTTCTTTTGCCTGTTTAAATAAATCCATATACTTTTCCTCCTTTAAATATTTATTTAACATGTTGCTCCATTTCTTCATGTAAAAAGGATTTAAACTTTTTTTTACATTAGTACTATACCATAATTTCACATAATTTGCAAGATTAGATATTTTTAAGGTACCCAAAATATTAATTTCGATAAGTGAAAAAGTAAATGCAATTAATAATATAGATAGTATATTCTAGTCTTACAAGTAGTCTTAATGTACAATA
>CAKPFO010000065.1 GCA_934153805.1 uncultured Clostridia bacterium
CGCTCATAAATTTTCTTAAAAACGCAATTATTGCTATGTATCTTCTGTTTTCTTGTTCCATCATTCTTCTCCTATTTGATATTTAAATTTTCATTGCAAAAGTGCAATTTATCAATAATATCCTGCCCTATATGTTTATTTGCAATATCTAATGCTTTTTCATAATTCATAATTTGATACTCAAAATGAGCGTCTACTCCGTATAATACCTTTAGATTTTTATATTCTAAAGCTATTTTCCAAAATTCTTTACATGGATATATAATATCTTTCCTTTCGCCTATTGCAAGTACATTTGGCTCAGATAAGTTAATTTCTATAGGTATTCCATGTTTTTCTGCTGTATCACAAATTATATGGGCAACTTTTTCATCTGCTTCTGTAAATTTTTTTCGACTTAGCATATATACATCTGGATGAGCTATTATATCTGGCAGCCCTTTTTCAATCGCTATTTTTATGTATTCAGCATATTTTAAAGCATCTTCATCAGAATATTCTTGTCTTCTTGTAAATTTTAAATTGTTATTTTCGTCATATATAAAATGTTGCCCTAAAATTAATTTATCTGTTTCTTTTTTTAATTCAAATAAATTTTCTTCTTGACCTGGTAAATACTCAATTTCAAAACCTGTTTCTATTTCGATTTTATCTTTATATCTTTCCTTCAAAGATTTTATACTATTTATATACTCATCTTTTTCAAAATATTTCATTCTCATATTTGCTCTATGGTCAATTTCTTCTTTTTCTGGGCAATGGTCTGTAAAAGCTATTTTTGTAAAGCCTTTTTTTATAAATAATTTTACAAAATCCTCGTCCGTCATATTATTGTCAGCATGTCCACATCTTCTAGTATGTGTATGATAATTAAATTTTTGCATATTATTCCCTTTCTCCTTATATAAATTTTTTTCATATAAAAACGTCTCTAACCTTTTTAGAATATTTTGTCTTATATTATCATAAAAAGTAATTTTTTACAACAAATATGAAAACATAAATCTTGTTTTAAAATACTTTATTTTTATTTTCTCTTCCTTTTTTTATTTCTTTGATATATAATCTTATTTATAAATAATTGGAGTGTGAATATAATGATTAATCGCGAAGACAATCCTGAATTTTTAAATTCTTTTTTAGATTATTCTATAACTATTTTAAACAAATCGGAAAACTCTGTTAAGGAATATAATTACGATTTAGCTATGTTTTTAAAGTATATGAAGATACATTTTAATTTAACAAAAGAAACTGATTTAAGTCAAATTAAAATTAATGATTTTGATTTAGAAACTTTAAAAAAAATAACTTTGGAAGATATTCATGCCTTTGTTTCATATATGGCAATTAATAACCATAGCAAAGCGGCAACACGTGCACGAAAAATATCTACAATTCGTATTTTCTTTAAGTATCTTACTGTTAAAGCAAAGTTACTTGATATTAACCCTGCTCAAAACTTGGAAACACCTAAACAAGAAAAAAGGATGCCAAAATATTTAAGCTTAGAAGATAGTCAAAAATTGTTAAAGGTTACTGCTGATGAAGACAACAGAAATAAAGAACGTGATTATGCTATTATAACATTGTTTTTAAATTGTGGTATGCGTTTATCAGAGCTTGTTGGTATCAACATTAAAGACATCAATTTTGATGACAATAAAATGACTGTTATAGGAAAAGGTAATAAAGAAAGAACTATATATTTAAATAAAGCATGTGTAAAAGCTATTAAACAATATCTAGCTGTACGCCCAAATGATAGAATTGATTATAAATCTAAAGATGCTTTATTTTTAAGTGAACGTAGAGAAAGAATTTCCAAAAGGACAGTACAGTATATAGTAGATAAAGAACTAACCAAAGCTGGATTAGATACAACTAAATACTCTACACACAAATTAAGACATACTGCTGCTACTTTAATGTACCAGTATGGAGAAGTCGATATTAGAGCTTTGCAAGAACTTTTAGGGCACGCTAGTATTTCTACAACAGAAATATACACTCACGTTGCTAATGACCAAGTTAGAAATGCTGTTGAAAGCAACCCTCTAGCTAATTTGTAATAACAAATTTCGTTTTGTAATGTTTCTACACTACATTGATATATTTAAAATTTTAAAAAGAATAGTTGTGATAAAGAAGCTACAAATTACTTTATAAAAAGTTTTTCGTGCTTCTTTAATTATACCTAGAAACTATAAAAAGAGATTTCTAAAAATCGCATTTTTATGCGTATGCAACCTGCTAACACATATGTTCCTAGCTTATCATACTCACAATATTTCAAATTATATATATGGTATCTCTAACTTTTCTCCTTCATAAATATAACCACTATCCAAATTGTTTATTTTCTTTATATCATATATAATTTCTTTTATACTCTTATTCTCATAATACTTATTATATTGCTGCTCCTCAGAAGCAATTGTCCATAAAGTATCTCCCTTTGTAATAAACACATTTTTTGTTTTACATTCTACATTCGATAATGATTGATTTGACAACAATATAATAAAAACAATTACTAGTATTACTATTGTTATTCCTATTGCAAATTTTTTCTTATTTTTAATTTTCATATATATCTACCTCCTATATGCAAACATGTTTTTGCATTGTAGATATATAATATACCAAACATATTTTCTTGTCAATAGCTTTTAAGAAAAAATGTTTGGTTTTATTTACAATCATTAACTTGCAATTTTTTCCATTTTGTGTTATACTGTTAACATAACCGTAGTTGTTTTCGTTGAAAGGAGAATGCTTATTATGTGTATATATTTCAAATTATGTGAAATGTGGCATGATAATCCTGATGAATCTTCTATAATTAAAAGATTTATCGATTACATTTTTCGTAACCAGGGAAATATTCCTGAAAGTAATTCCTTAGAAGTTTCGGAAAATATTTTTAGAAAAGTTTCTAAAGAATTAGCAACATATGATTAAAAGTAGCAACCTCTTAATTAGGGGTTGCTACTTTTAATTTTAAGCAAAAAATTTAGTATTTTATATGCTAAACTTTTGCCTATTTTTTATATTACATTTTACAAAAAATATTAACGTTATCTTATTGTAATCTTTTATAAACTTTCAACTATTGTTTTAGTATCTCTTGCAATTACAAGTTCTTCATTTGTAGGAACTATCCATACTTTTATTTTTGAGTCTGGTGTAGATATTTCTTGCTCTTCTCCTCTGCAATTATTTTTTTCTAAATCTATCTTTACTCCTAGCCATTCTAAGTTTTCACAAATCATTTTCCTTATATTAATTTGATTTTCACCAATTCCTGCAGTAAATACTATGGTGTTTATTCCATTCATAGCTACTCCATATTTTGCTATATAACTTGCAACATTGTAGCAATATGCTTTTCTTGCAAGTATTGCTCTTTCATTTCCTTCATCTGCTGCTTTTTCTATGTCTCTAAAGTCTGGACTTACTCCTGAAATTCCTAAGACTCCAGATTCTTTATTTAATATGTTTTCTACCTCATCTGGTGTTAAGCCTTCTTTCTTTATTAAAAAGCTTACTATTGAAGGGTCTAAATCTCCTGCTCTTGCACACATCATTATTCCAGAAACGGGTGTCATTCCCATAGATGTTTCAACTGATTTACCTCCATCTACAGCACATAGACTTGCTCCTTGTCCTAAATGGCATACTACTGTTTTTAATTCTTCTATAGGTTTGTTCATAAGTTCTGCAACTCTTGCAGATACATATCTGTGGCTTGTTCCATGGAATCCATATTTACGTATTTTATACTTTTCATAGTATTTATATGGTATTGGATAAATATATCTTTCTTGTGGAATAGTTTGATGAAATGCAGTGTCAAATACAGCTACCATTGGTTTCCCTGGAATTACCTCTTTGCATGCTTCTATTCCGTTTAATATAGGTGGTGTGTGAATTGGTGCAAGCTCAGAACAACTTGCAATTTCTTTTATTACTTCATCTGTAATTAAAACAGATTTATCAAATAAATCCGTTCCATGAGGCACTCTGTGACCTATGGCATTTATCTCATCTAAATTTTTAATTACTCCATAATCTTCATGTAATAATTGCTTAAGCATAAATTCAAAAGCTTCTTTATGTGATGTAACAGGATTTTCTATTACATATTTTTCACCTGCTACTTTGTGTGTTACAAAGCTATTTCCTTGCCCTATTCTTTCATAATTTCCTTTTGCTAGAACCTCTTCATTTTCCATATCAATTAATTGATACTTTAAAGACGAACTGCCACAATTGATAACTAAAACTTTCATTATTTTCAATTCCTTTCTCTTTGTTTAATATAGTTTTTACTTTATTCTTTTGTTATTATAACCATAAAAATGAAAAAGCACAATAGTTTTTCATGTAAAAACGCATAAAGGACATTTGGGGACGGGGCATTTTTGTCCTTTATGCAAAGGACAAAAA
>CAKPFO010000066.1 GCA_934153805.1 uncultured Clostridia bacterium
TTCTTTGATAATTATGAAATATATTTTTTACATGCTCTTGACAAACATCTACATCATACCTGTCACAATATTCTTTATTAATCGTAAGAGTAACAAAATGAGAGAAATTGTTACATAAGGATATCTCACGAATAAATCTTTTAGACCTCGAAAGCGATATACGTTGACACTCTTCCTTATCAGTTTTAATAATTTCCTTAGCTTTCTCAATTAACTCAAACCCCCTCTCACGGCAAAACTTTTGCTTTAATATTCTGAAATTAGTATCATTATATTGATACATAAAATACTTAGTCTTATAAACATCATTATTATTATATTTTATCATAAGATACCTCCTATGGTCTTAAGTTGTTACTATGTCAAGTATATAGTAACAACTTTATGCGGTGCTGCGCACCTGGTTACGGTCGCAAGCTCCCTGTAACTCACTACGTTCGTTGCTGTCGCGTTTTTAAGGCAGACCTATTTGAGGTCTTTATAACTTCAAATGTATCGTACATATTAATTACGTGCAAATTTCCTTTACTAAAATTAGTCTGCAGAACAGGAGCCTCAAATTCCTGTGTATCATTATTCCATTTTGCATTATAGCCATCGTTAACCTTATTTGAAAGAAAAGCCTTATCAATAAGAGGAATAGAAAACATGTGACAAGAAATTTGAAATCTACAAAAACGTCTAAATGTAAGTGGAATTTCACTCCATTCTTGAGCAGTAGTTACAAATATAATACCACGTTTTCTAAGTTGTGCTAAAAATGCTAAAATTTCATTATTTACTGCTTGACCTTTCATTAATACAGTAAATATCTCATCAAAAAATATTAAATATTTTTTCCCATTCTTATCATGATTTACTTTTATAAAGTCTATTAATTCCATTATATCATCAATATAAATAGTGTCCTCAAATTCTTTAAATGAGTGAACATTAGTAACTACAATGTAATTAAATTTATGTTTTTGCTCACTTATAAACTTAATAGCACTGTACGTTTTCCCTTCACCCTGTTTACCAGTATATGTATAAAGTCCAAAAGCATTATCTCGCTTGGAAAAGCCTGCTTTAAAAAAGCTTTTCCAATCGACATGTAAGTGATTTTGAAATATAAACATAATAAAATAAACTAAAACAATAATAAAAACTAATAAAAATATCATAAATAACCCCCCTAAACTTTAAATTTATTATAAATAGTTATAACAAACCTAATAGTAATAACTAATAAATAAATACTATAACAAGTAATAAAATAATCAAAAAGAAATGTAATTGCAGTACGTGGAATAAAACATAGATCTAAAATTAAACCAACATAACGCAAAGCATAACTTAAAAATGTATTAATATAAGTAAAAAAAGTACCAAGAGCAGGAAATAAAACAGTCACCGCAGAAATAACAGGACTCGTAATAGTATTAAATAAATTTATAATAAGTTTGAAAATTCCATTAACTAACGCATTAATCATTATAACAAATCCTCCTTTATATTATTTTCCTCAACATGTTCTATATCTCCAGATTTTATCTTATTTATTTTTTTACCAATATCTTGTACTATAAAATATGAAATTATAAAGTACCAAAACGTTTCAATTAAAGTCTTAACAAGACCTAAATTAGCACCTGCATAAACATTTGCAGTATTTATAACAAAAGATTTTTCCGTAAATGGTATAACTATAGTCACATCTCTAGCTACATCACTTGTAAAAGTAGTATATAACTCATTAAATATATTGTTAAAACCATCTGTAGTTATATCAGCAGTATCGTCGCTAGGAAGTGTTGAACTGTCGACATTGACATTATCATCTTTTATTGAATTATTAACATCATTAACACTACTATTAATATTATTAACAGTATTCTTTGTATCTTCTGTAGCTTGCTCTATGTTTTTTATAGAATTATCAGTGTTATCAGTAGGTAATAAATTAAAAGACCTAAACAAGTTAACCCATTCTGGGTGAACAACATCAGCATAAGCAACAGGTACAATAGTATTAACACCGGCATCAGGGTAAAAAATACCAGCAGACTGTATCTGACAAACCCTGTAAATCGTACCAGTATAACAAGGAACTGATGTAAAAGCCTGAGAATTAGTAATACTCATTATATTTCTAACGTCCATAGGCATATCTTGACCATAACCAAAGTAAATATCAAAATAATAACCATCAGTACCCTCAGTAACATACATAAACTTTTTATGTTCTCCAAGTGTTTTAAACTCATTATAAACTTTTTCAGCAACCGCACGATATTGCCAATAATTATCGTTCATTTGTGAATAAATACGAGAAATAAGGCGACCTTGAACAGAATATTGCAACATATATAAAGTATTATACTGATTATCATGTTGAATAGATATATTTTTATCGTCAAAAGTTGCATCCTCAACAGGATTAACAACCTCAACAGCAAAACAAACATTACTAAATAAAATAACAAACAACAACAATAAAATAATTATTTTTTTAGAATAAGCCACCTAAAACACCGCCCTTTCTAACAATAGAAGTCATTAGGTTTAATAACCAAACACCAAAACCAACCATAAGTGCAACCATAATACAAATATCTCCAAAATCACGTCTATAGACTTGATTTTGACTAACTTTTACATCTTGTAAAATTTCACTATAATAGCCACCTTGTTGACTTCTAATATCATATTCAAATAAATTATCATACATATAAATACGATAATAAGTATATGTTTGATTATTATTTAATTGATTAGTGTTAAATAAATCTATATAACCAGTTCCAAACCTCGCATAATGAAACTCATCTGGAATATCTCCAATATATATAGTATCCATAAAATTTTCCTCCTAATTTTTAAAAATATAATTTCTAATTGCATCTAGTATAATACGTATAAATATCAGTGGTGTAAAAAGATTAACAAATTGCACCAAAATTTGACAAACATAATCATACATAAAAATTACCTCCTAAAATAAAATAAGGGGGTGCCCCAACGGGCACTCCCAAGGGGATTACATACCACCTTTGGCTCTTTTTACTTTGTTTAGTATTCTCTTTACTAAGTAGAAACCTAAACCAAATAGAACAGAAATTGCTAAGAATGGTACAACATTACCAACTATTCCCCATAAATTAGCTGCAGATAATGCAGATGTTAAAGAAGTGATTACAGCTTCCATACCAGTTACCTCCTCATTCATAGTAAAGTCCTCCTTTACTTATTATTTTATATTAATTGACAAGTAAACTTTGCCATTAATAAACTTAAATACAACATAATCACCAATATTCTCATCTGTTATAGTACCATTTTGAATTAAGTCAAAAACATCACTTGTGACAAAACAGTCAAGAATATTTGTAGACCAATTAGCATACAAAGAAACTCTATTATAAATTTCACCTTTTCTAGTCTGTCCTTGTTTTAAATCAAGAATTTTATATTTTAATTCCATAATTTTACCCCCTTCCTAATTAATCTATTAATTATATATCATAATCTAAATTACTTGTCAACACATTCTTGCAAAATTGTGCAAATAATTTCTTTTTTTTCTTTCTCAACATTAACATCTCTTATACAACAAAAGTCATTTTCAAAAGTGAAAATATCGTCAGGCATAGGCAAAATCTCATACTTATCAGCCTTTTTCAAACCTTTACTACAGATATAAGTTTGATTATGAGAATTTTTTACACAGTCTTTTGTAATATATTTTGTAATATAATTACAACATTTATTATAATCTTTTATCAAAGAAAATGAATTAAAACCAAGTCTATCATCAAAATATTTACAAGATAAATAACCTTGAGCATTTGTGTATAATTCTCCAAGATCTTTCATTAATCCATGAAAATGAAAAGCACCGTCTTTATGTTTTTCTGTAATTAATATGTATTTAAAATCAAGACCTTGTCTTTTACAAATTCTTTGATAATTATGAAATATATTTTTTACATGCTCTTGACAAACATCTACATCATACCTGTCACAATATTCTTTA
>CAKPFO010000067.1 GCA_934153805.1 uncultured Clostridia bacterium
ACAACATTTACTAAGCTTCCTATAACTGGTCTTTCTTCTGCAGATAATGCTCCCATTCCTCTTAATACTGCTGTTAGCTCACCCTTCTTTCCTAAATATTTTACATTTGCTTCATTTAGTTCTTTTAAATCTTTTGCTTGTTCAATTTCTTTTAGTGCATTTACTTTTATTTGCTCAATTTGCTCTTTCATTAAAAAATTCTCCTTTCTATCTTTATATATTATTTATTGTTTTTATTAAAGCTTCAATATTACTATTTATTGTAGCTGTATATCCTTCTTTGACAATTTTATTATTTTCTATAAATTGTGATAAAGGATTTGCTCTTACCTTTGATAATTCTATTAGCAATGTTCCAGGTACCATTGTCATAAGTTTAGTATCTAATGTCGTATATCCATGACTTTGAATCATTTTATAATCCGATGTTTTTGAATATATTTCAGCAACTTTTTTATTATACTCATAATAGTTATATTCTTTATCCCATGGATTTTCTTGTTCTTGTTTCTCTAAATAATAAACTAATCCGCCACATGCATGATATATAAACGATGCTACCACATTACTTTTCTCTTTTAATTTTTTGTAAAATTCTAAAATAGCCCTATTTTCTAGTTCATATTTAAATTCGTTTCCTTCAAAAGGTCTCCCTATTGGTCCTGGTTTAGTTAAATCTAATGTATTAAACCTTAACTCCATATATATACTCTTGTTGTCTTTTATTTCATCAAAATATCTACCAGTTTCAACATTCGAATTTAAATCTATTCCGTTTCCATTGTTTGACCAATCTATTAAGCAACCTATTGGCAGTTTATTTTCTTTTACTATTTCTTTTATATTTTTCTTTAATTCTTTATACTTGTCTGGTATGCATTCGCTAGTTGCATTTTGGAACATTAGGTGATGTAATTTTTCATATCTATTATTATAATCATTTGCATATTTATCATCTAATTTTGCATTTAGATAGTATTGAATACATATTCTTTGTTCCTCTTCCTCTGTCACTTCCTTTTTTATTAATGTTCTAATCGCTGATGTTACAATTATTGTTCCTTCTGGATTTACTATTGGAATAAAATGCAATGTATACTCGTCCGGTTTTATATTGATTTCCTTATTTTCCAATTTTCTCATAAACTCTAACACCAAATTAATACTAATTAATTCTACAGAATGCGTCCCTGCTGTTATAATTACATGTTTTTCACCATTTCCATATGTATAATGGTTTATTTCACATCCAAACTTTGTTTTTCCTATCGGTTCTTGCTTTTTTATGTTTTTATTAAATGAATTTAATATATTTAGCATATCCTCATAATCTAAAATTTTTTTCATATACTATAAATCACTTTCCTATTTTTATAAAAATAGCAGTTCTATCCTATATAGGACGAACTGCTTTATTTTCGTGGTACCACCTAATTTTATTAATGTATATTCATTAACCTTATTAAATCTTTAACGCAGACATACGCTACTTCCTACTATCGTTTCAAAAGTAGTCCTAAAAAGTGAAATTTCTGCAACTTTATAGGCTAAGGCTTTCAGCGAATCACCTTGCTCTCTTTTACTATATTTAATAAATTACATACTTTGCTTTTTAATTGGATTTATTTTCTATGTATAATATATTATCACAATTTTAGTTCTATTACAAGCTTTTTCCAACATTTTGTATTACTTCAATTTCTTTACAACTTGATTGCTTTCCTATCCTGTAGTAATATTTCTCCAACTCTTTTTTCTTCTAATTTCTCCATCTGCGTAATCAGCTCTAAAATATATAAAATATTCTCTTAAATATGGGAACAAATTATTTTTCAATTCATACTCTGTTAAAGTTTCTACTAATGAACGGATAATTTTATAAAAAACAAGAACATCATAACCTTGTATTATATTTCTTTTCTCTACTTCGTCAACAATATATCTAGCTTCATTTACTAAATTTGAGTTCATATCCAAAAATAAAATATCACTTACTTCATTAATTTTATTAACTATTTCTTTTTTGTTTTGTGTTTCTTTTATTTTCACATTATATTGTTTCAATATCATTTTTTCTATGTTATTCCACTGTTCTATAGGATTTAAGTTTTGCATTTCTTTACCTGTTAAAACGTCTAAATTGTAATATCTTGTATTTTTTGCAAACTCACTTAAAAATTTTATTGTGTTTTTATATAATTCATTTTCTAATAATTTTGGCTTAATTGTGCTAATCATTTCATATAAATCATGCCCTTTTTGTTTTATCACTTTATTATCTGGAAATTTTCCATCATTTTTTATTCTATATTCATATATAATAATTAATTTTAATAATCTTTCAATTCCTATTGATAATGAGAAAAAAGACTGATAATACATTCCTTTCTCATAAACATTTGCTCTTCTTAAACAATCTAAACCGTTTGCTAATGCATATGCTGATAGTGAACCTTCAATTAATAATAATTTTTCTGCTTGATTAAATTCTTCCATATTTTCCCCTTTTTTATTACATTTTTTAAGAGCTACTTATAATACAAATACATTATAAATAGCTCTTGCTTTTAATTAATTATCATTTTTCTATAAAACTCTGGAAGTTCGTCAATATATTTATTGCTTTTTTGCCCAGGTCTTAAATCTGTCCATATAATTTTTAATGCCTGATTCCTTGTATGAAAGCTTACAACTCTATATAAGATAATAGTTGTTATTTCTTCATTTCTTTTTTCTATTATCAGTACAGTATCATATGGTTTTACCTCTACTATATCACCTTTCTTTTCTATTCCTGCGTGATTGTACACCTTAATTGTTGGTTTTTCTCTTTTCTTAATAAACATTCTTCCTTTATCAAATTGTATAGCCCCTATCGTTTCAAACCTGTTTTTTCGACTTACAAAAGGCTTTACTTCTTCCATTCCTTTTTGTAAAAATGCTATTTGTTTGTCTGCAATACCTCTTAGCTTAAGTTTGTCTGCAAGTTTACTTTCTGCTGTGCATATTATTCCATTTTTATTTTCTATTAAGAATTGATATACCTGGTCTACTTTTTCTGTTCCATATTCTTCAAAAGATAGTATTTCAAAGTTATTCCTTCCTTCTTTTTTATCTTTTTTTATAGCTTCCAGCATATAATTCGAGTTTCTCTTTCTTATAATTTCTTTTTCAGTTTTTGGAACTATTTTGGCAAACCTATTAATATTTTTTATGAAACCATTTGAAAGTACAATTGTGTTTCCAAAGAAAAACAAATTGTAAATGTAATACACAATGCACGTAATTTGCATACAGCTTTCGTCAACAAATACCTTTTTATCCTTGTTGTAATATTGCCGGTTACATTCCTTAACTAAAGTATTCCGCTCGATGTGATTCATAGTGTAAATCCTCCTGACATAATAATTAATTCTTTGTATACTGCATTATTCAATATACATTTATTACTAAACTACTCGTTTATTATATCATTTATTTACATAATTTTCAAGAACCATTTTGCTTTTATTAATACATTCCATTCATTTCTGGCATATCATTGTGATTTCCACATGAACATGCTTTTTCTTCTTTTTTCTCTGTAACTATACTTTCTGTTGTAAGAACCATAGATGCTACAGATGCTGCATTTTGAAGTGCACTTCTTGAAACTTTAGTTGGATCTACTATTCCTGCCTTTTTCATATCTACATAAGTGTTGTTTGCTGCATTAAATCCTATGCCTTTTTCTGATGTTTTTACTTTTTCCACAATAACTGCTGGCTCTAATCCTGCATTTACAGCAATTTGTTTTGCTGGTTCTTCTAGAGCTTTTAATACAATACT
>CAKPFO010000068.1 GCA_934153805.1 uncultured Clostridia bacterium
GCAAGAGCAATATAGTTTCTTTGCAAATAAATTTTTTCCTGTTGTTCTTGTATTATTTGTATTGCTCAATAGCTTGTCTCTTACTTTTTCCCACACATCTCTTTCTATAATCGCTTCATGACAGTTCAAAACTTTATTCCATTCCTGTCTTGATATTCTTATTTTAGTTCTATCTTTGTAGCTTTTATTTACAGTTTTACCATAAACTAAACAACCTGTGTATATCTCATTTCTTAATATTTCTCGTATCATTCCGTCATCCCATATTATCTTTTTTGGTATTTTTAAAATATGTCCTTCTATAAGTTCTTGTTCTGATATTTCTTTTTTCATTATAGACATATCTAAATGTTCCATAATATTATTTGTTTCCATTATTTCTATTGGAAATAAATTATATTTTTCTGCAATACTTTTTAATGTATCACCTTTTTCAGTTTTGTAATTTATAATTCTAGGAGCTTTACTCTTTCCAATATTAACTCCTACTTTCTTCATATGTTCTATTCTAGTTGGAATTAAATCTTCATTTAACTTTCTTGCTATGCAATGACAATTTACTCCATCTAAATACTCCTTATAAATTCTTCTAATAACTTCTGCGGCTTCATTGTCTATAACTAAATGTTCTTTGTCTTTCTCATCTCTCAAATATCCATAAGGTGGATTAGCTGAAATAAACAATCCATTTTGTCTTTTATTTTGCATAATTCTTCTAACATTTATAGATTGGTCTTCTATTTGCCATTCATTTGTTAAACCATTTATTTGTCTAGTTTTTTTATTACCTTTGTTATTAGTATCTGCTTTATCAACTATTCCAACAAACCTTATTCCCCACTTTATAAACTCGGTGTGCAAATATTTTTCAATCATTTCCATACTTCTTGAAAATCTTGATTGGCTTTTACAAAGCATAATGTCAGTTCTATTGCATTCACAAAATTTTAATGATTTTTTCCATTCTGGTCTATTATCATCTCCTCCTGAAATACCATCTTCACAGAATATTCCAACAACTCTCCATTTATTTTTATTACATTCATCTAGCAATAAAAGTAACTGATTTCTTATACTTTTGCTCACATCTCCATCAATCAAATCCCCATCTTCCACAGATAATCTTAAATAAAGTATTACTCTAAATGAAAAATCACATTTTTCTTTATTTACCAAATAACTTATATTATTCTTTTTTATTTGTAGTATATCTTTTATAACAGGAGAAGCATATTCTAATTCTTCTAAATTTAACAATTTCTTTATTTTTTTAATTTCTAAAGGATTATTATATTTATTTTCACTATTTAATTCATCATCTTTTCTTATTTCTACATTTACAATCATAATATACCTCTCCTTAACTTTCTTTAATATTCCATATAATTTTTATATTTCTGCTTTTAGTAATTTCGTCATATCTTCCAACATATATTTTTTCAATAAACTCATTCATTATCATTCTGTCTAGTTTTTTTATTTTTTTATATTTAGTAAATAATTTTTTACTCTGCATTTCAATTTCTTTTCTTTTGTTTAATGAGTTTATTTGCTCATCTATCTTTTGTATTCTTTCATTTGCAATTTCTACTTCCTTACTATTTTTATTTTTTAAAATAGTAAATTCTTCTACAGAAATTACTCCATTTAACCTATCTTCATATAAAAGATTTAGTAAATTTGCTTTTTTATTCACTTCAATACTAGCTCTGTCTTTTTCCTTTTCTAATATATCAATTTCACTATTTATATCGTCATTTACTTTTTTGTCGTAATAATTTTTCTCAACCTTTGACTTATCATAGTATTTTTTTATTTGTTCGTTTATTTCCTTTAGTACAATTTCTTCTAATTCACTTTTTTTAAATGTTTTCGTATTATCACATATAGCATATCTACCCTTATCTTTTTTTGCTCCTCTGCATCTCATATAATAATTATCTTTTTCTGATTTTATTCTTGTAGATATTGAATAAATGCTATCGCAACATTCACAATATACTTTTTTACTAAATATTGATATATTTCCATCATTTTGTGGTTTTACTCCACTATTTCGTTTTTTAGCCTGTATATCCATTTTGTTATTCACAGTTAGCCATACAGTTCGTTCTATAATAGGCTCGTGGCAATTGGGTACTCTTATCCATTGTTCCTTTGGCACTCTTACCCTTGTATGATCTTTATAACTTCTATTTTGATATTTTCCTAACACTAAATAGCCAGTATATGCTTCATTTCTTATAATATTGCTAACTGCTCCCTCATTCCATATAGGTTTTGTTCTTATAGTTAAAATCAAGCCTTCTTTTAAAATTCTGTCTTTCATTTTTTCATTATTGCTAACAAAATAATCTTCCAAAATGTTATTATTAGTAGCAATGTCATCAGGTTGAATATAAAATCTATCGGATATTGATTGTAAAGTTTCGTCTTTTTCTGTTTGGTATCTTACTATTTTTACAGGATTACGATTAGTAATTTTAAGTCCGATAGATTTCATATGTTCCCAAGTTGTTGGAACTCTATCTTGATTTAGTTTTTCAGCTATTTTTGCACAACCTATTCCATTCATATATTCTTCAAAAATTCTTTTTACTACAAGAGCTGCCTCTTCATCTACTATTAACTGGTATTTATCATTTGGATTTTTAATATATCCATAAGGTGTCCAAGCTGTTGCATAAAGTCCCAAACTTTTTTTATTTTTCAATATTTCTCTTGTATTTATAGATTGGTCTTCAACTTGCCATTCATTTACAAGTCCATTTATCTGTCTAGCTTTTTTATTTCCTTGTACTGAAGTATCTGTACTATCAACTATACCAACAAATCTAATTCCCCATTGCACAAATTCCTTGTGTAAATATTTTTCAATCATTTCCATACTTCTTGAAAATCTTGATTGGCTTTTACAAAGCATAATATCAGTTCTATTACATTCGCAAAACTTTAATGATTTTTTCCATTCTGGTCTATTATCATCTGCTCCTGATATGTCCTCTTCACAAAAAATTCCGACTACTTTCCAATTTTTCTTTTTGCACTCATCAAGCAATAAAAGTAATTGATTTCTTATACTCTTGCTTACATCTCCATCAATTAAATCTCCATCCTCTTCTGATAATCTTATATATAAAATAACTCTATACACATTTCTAATTTTTGATAATTTTGTTTCCACTTTGAAGCATTTTTCTGAATTTTCCTTTGTAATTTTCAATATATTTTTAACATTATCAGATATATATTCTAATGATTCAATATCTATCAGTTCTTTTATTTTTTTTAATTCAAGTGAATTTAATTTGTCATCTATTATATTTTGAAATTTTTTGTTGGTTTCTTCTTTATATACATTCAAAATCATAATAATCTCTTCCTTTCATATAAAAATATAAAGAAATTATTATTGATTTTCCAATGTGTAAATTTTATTTTCTTCGTTAATTAGTACATTTGCAATTTTGGAGCATATTATTTCTTGCATTTCATCATCTGTGATTTCAGTATTGGTAACACATTCTACCTTCCAATCACAAATCATATATCTTTCTCCTCTACTAATTATTCTTTTTTTTAATTTCATCTTTTAAAACTTTTTTAGCTTGTTACTTCAAAATCATTCAAAAATTTTGAATTTGATTTTGATTTATTTAGATAGAAAATTAACAAAATTGT
>CAKPFO010000069.1 GCA_934153805.1 uncultured Clostridia bacterium
AAAATTGTAATAATGTAGGAAATTCAAACGAATTTATTGAGTTTATGCTTAAAATTATAGATGAAGCTGTAGATGGAGTGATTTTAAATCAACAAGAAACTACACAAGAAACTACACAAAAAACTACACAAGAAAAAATAATAAATTTAATTAAAAAGAATCCATGTATTACACAAGTAGAAATGGCTAAAGAACTTAATTTGACAAGAGATGGTGTATCATATAATATTAAAATTCTAAAAGAAAAAGGCATAATTGAAAGAGTTGGCTCTACTAAAAATGGAATTTGGAAAATATTATAATAAAAAAATAAAAATTGTGAGGTTTGAAATAAAAAATGACAAATGATAAGTATGCAAAGGCATATACGGAGGTATTAGAAATATTAAAGTATTTGCCAAAAAATGAATATAATAAGATTGCTACAGAAAGAATAAAATTTTTTGAAGCTAATAAAGATACATCATACAAATTTAGAATAAATCCTGATATACCGTTAGACAAACAAAACATTTCTATTGAAACAAATAGCATTATAATTATATTGTTTAGAGACTATTTTGCCACAGAAACTCAAAAGAAGAAACTAAATGTTATACTAAAACAAAATGAATATAAATATCAAGAAGAAATAAAAAATAAATATAATCTTAATGATATATTTAAAGCTAGAAAAAGCAATAGCTTCAATGTAGTAGAAAATAATAATTTACCAATTGAAGTTAAAGAAAACAATTTTTTTAAGAAACTTATTACATATATAAAAAAGCTATTTAGAAAAAAGGAAGAATAAAAAATGAATATAAAGGAAGAATATCAAAGGTTAGCAAGTGAATCAATGGATAATGATAATTTTGCACATTTTATGACAATTGCAAAAGAAATTTCTAAACATTATTCTGAAAATCAAAAGCAAAATGTTAAACAAGTAAAGGTAAAAATACAAAATGGGATACAGGTAAAAAATGTATATAATGAACAATACCAATCTGAACAAATATTTATGATTTTATTCTATCATCGATATGCTAATATGATTAATAAAATGAATACACCTGCTGAAATTGGCGGAAATGTTAAAACATCCAGTTTTTTAATACCTGCTTACTATAATCCAGTACATAAAAAAATTTCATATCAATTAAATGTTATAATGAGAGAAAAAAGTAATAACTTTGTAAATGTAATGGAACTTTGTTTACATGAAAATAGACATGCTATGCAATTCAAATCATTTAGTATTGAGAAAGCAGATGATATGCTTGATTTTGACCCTAATAGTATTTTTATTTTAAAAGATTACCTTGTTATGCAAAATGTTAATTATCAAAGAAATCATATAAATTCATTAATGGAAATAGATGCAAATCTATATGCAAGAGGAATAAGTAAACACTTAGTATCTCAATATTTTAGTGAACATCAAGAAGATTTAAAAAATACTGATTTTGCATTTAAAGAGAAAATAACAGATAACCCATTTGACGAATTATCTGAATATGGATTAATATCAGGAGAGTATGTACTTGAAGATGGTCAAAAAGTAGATAGAGCAATAATGATGGATAAAAATTTAAAAAATACAATTTCTCCACAATTGGTTGAACAATATCCTATGCTAAAGTTAATCTGGAAAGATGGGAATTTTAAAACATACTCTGAAATTATGCGAGATAAACAAGTATTATTGCAGAGAGCATCAGATAAGCAGTCAGAAAAACTAGAAAGCCCAAGCTATAGTATTGAACAAATAACTGAAAAAGAAAAAATAGAAAGACTATATGGAGCAATTATTCAAAGTGACCCAATGTTATATTTAGAGAGTTTACTTTCACAAAAACAAATTCAATACCTTAAAGTAAAAGAATTATTTAGCATACATCCAACATTATTAGATGAATATCAATCTCAAATAGCAGAAATTTTTTCGAGAAAATCAGTTGAACTTGATGATAGCCAAATAAATTTTTTTAATAGATTATCAAGCGAATTAAATATAAAAGTACAAAGTCCCAATATTCCAAATATACAAATGAATAAATTGGTACGAAATGCTTTAAATAATGGTGCTCGAGATAAAACAGTTAAAGAAGCTGATGAGCAGATACCTTTTGCAACAAATAATTTGGCTGATTTAGACGAATTTATAGAATTTATTGATCCTAAAATGGTAAATGATTCTAGATTTTTAGCACTCTTAAGAAAATATAAAACATTAGATATGTCTCCAGAGGAATATGTAGAATATATTGAAAATCATTATAAAAAACAAATTGAGACAACAAATGTTGAACCGATTGATAAAACAGAAGATACAATTAGATAAAATATATACTTAATTAGTTTTTTAACAATAACAGATAATTAGAAATTTTGATATATTAAAAAAATATAATATAAATACAATAAATTGCATTCAAAGGAGGTAGAAATTATTACTATCTCCTTTTAAACTTTACAATTCAAAATCTTTTTCTAATTTTTTTGCTTTTCTTCAAAATCTAATTGTTTTACAGGATCAATAAAAGTATGAGTTTCTTCTTGAAAGTTTTTAATCAATTCTTTTGACTCTCCAATCCCAAATTCATGGCAAATCCATTTTATAAATTTATCAACAGTTTCATAAAATTTATCTATAATCTTGTGCAAGTGATTATTCCCTTTTTCTAATTTTTTTACTTGTTTTCTATAGTCCAATTCTAAATCAAATTCTTTTTCTTTATATTCTGTCTTAATATTTTCAACTTGATTATGCAATGCCCTATTATCAGCAAGAATTTTATCTCGTTCTTTTTGGTACTTTTCAGCTTCATCAACAATTTTAGCCTGCTTTGATAGTTCTTTATGCAATGATAAATTATCCTTGTATAATTCTTTGATTAAATCATCTTTTGGCTTTATAATTTCTTCTAGTATTTTTTCATCTCTTTTCTTTGATAATCTATTTACCTTAATGTCGGTAATATCTGGGGTATCTGGTAATTCTAATTTCATTTCATTTAAAATTTTCTTGGTATTTTCGTAATTTGTAATCTTTTTATATTCTTCGACTGTATAATGTTTTCTGTTAGTATATTCAACAAACATAGCTCTTTCCAAATCAAAGCCTTTTGATTTTACATGATTAAAGTAGGCATCCTGTAATTTTCTATAACTGTCTCGACCTTTCCAAAAAATCTCTTGCACAAATTTTATCAATGTCATTTCCATCTTTTTCTTTTGTATGAACAACAGGAACAAACATTAAGTGCATATGTGGTGCACCTTCATCTAAATGCACTACTGCTGATATTATATTTTTTTCTCCTAGATTTTTATAATTGCAAATAAATTTATAACATTCATAAAAATATCTTTTTGTTTCTTTTTCTCCTATTTTATCAAAGAATACTTGGTCTGATGTAAATATCATTTGACACATTATTATACTATTACTTCTAAGATGACCTTGAACATTGTTTTCTTTTAAATATTTGTCAAATTCTTTGGTGTATGTTAGTTCGTTTTTCTTAATGTAATAATTTAAGTGTGTTTTTATAGGATCAATATCTTTATTAGTATGATTTTTTACTTTTCTATCATTATGAGTTCCTTTTCCATTTACTTCTGCTCGTGTTAATTTTTCATTTCTTACAATAGCATAACTC
>CAKPFO010000070.1 GCA_934153805.1 uncultured Clostridia bacterium
ACATTCGTCAAATTTTGATAAAAAAACGGATAGCATAAATTTTTTGTAGGGGAACTTTTGATAGAAATTTTAAAAGTATTTATTTTATTGATTTTATTGATTCCAATTTAATTTTATATTTTTAATATTCACCTATAAAAAGAAGGGGCAAAGAGCCCCTTCCAAAATATAATTTTAATTTATTTTTATTAGCTTAAATATTTCTACAATTACAAGTGGTGATAGCACTAAAGCAACTATTTCTACAAGATTTTCTAAAGGTAATATTGGTATACTAAACACATGTCTTAAAGCTGGTACAACCAAAATTACAATCATTAAAAATGCTGATAGTCCTATTGCAAGCAATAATTTTTTGTTACTTGTTATTCCTGTTTTAAATATTGATTTTTTGTTATTTCTTATGTTAAATACATGTACTAATTCTGATAATGCTAACACTGTAAATGCCATTGTTTGCCCTATTTCTACTTTTACCTCTTCTTTTGATACATATTTTCCACCATCTTCAAGTACTTCATCTAAATTTTGTATTTCTTCTACTGCAATAATTTGATTATTATACTCTACCATTGTTGGCAATTTATCTTCTGGAGTAGCAAGTCCAATTATAAATGCAGCTAATGTTATTAGTCCTATCATAATTCCTTGATATACAACTCTCCATGTCATGCCTTTAGTAAATATTCCCTTTTTACTATCTATTGGCTTTCTATTCATTATATCTTCTTCTGCTGGGTCAAACGCTAACGCCAAGGCTGGAAGAGAGTCTGTTACTAGGTTTATCCATAATATATGCACTGGTAATAATACCTCTATTAAATTTATATCTATTGCAAATATTTTGCCTAGCCATGGAGTTATTAATATTGCTACAAATAATACTACTATTTCTCCTACATTGCTTGAAAGTAAAAATTGAATAGCTTTTAGTATATTGTCATATATACGTCTTCCTTCTTCTACTGCTGATACTACTGTTGCAAAATTGTCATCTGTTAAAATTACATCTGCCGCTTCTTTTGCAACATCTGTACCTACCATTCCCATTGCACAACCTATATCTGCTGTTTTTAGCGCTGGAGCATCGTTTACTCCATCTCCTGTCATTGCTACTATTTCACCATTTTTTTGCCAAGCTTTTACTATTCTAACTTTATGTTCTGGGCTTACTCTTGCATATACACTATAATGTCTAACATTTTTCTCCAATTCTTCTTGTGTCATCTGTTCAAGTTCACTGCCAGTAATTGCTTCATCATCATTTTCTAGTATTCCTAATTTTCTAGCTATTGCTGTGGCAGTTAGTTTATGGTCACCCGTAATCATTACTGTTTTTATTCCTGCTGTCTTACACTTTTTTACTGCAAGCTTTGCTTCTTCTCTTGGTGGATCTATCATTCCTACCATTCCGACGTAAGTTAAATCTTGCTCAATCTCTTTCATTTCATCTTTTGTTGGCATATGGTCAATTTCTTTATATGCCATAGCAAGAACTCTTAAGGCTTCTTTTGCCATTTTTTCATTTTTGTTTAATATTATCTGTTTATATTCTTCTAAATTACATTTTATTTGTCCGTCTACAATATATGAATTACATCTTTTTAATAACTCGTCAACTCCACCCTTTGTGTACACTAAATAAGTATCTTTATTTTTTAATACTGTTGTCATAAGCTTTCTATCAGAATCAAAAGGTACCTCTTCTACTCTAGGATATTGTTCAAAAACAGCTGGTTCAAAACTTAGATTAAATGCCATGTCTACCAACGCTGTTTCTGTAGGGTCCCCACTTAATGTATTATCAGAAGATATTTTTGTATCATTACATAGCATTGAGATATGCACTAGTCTCTCTAACTCTGAAATTAATGTTATATCTGTTTCTGTTTTCATTAAAGTTTCCATATCCATTAATTCATTGTCTGTAAATATTTTTTGAACAGTCATTTTATTTTGTGTTAATGTTCCTGTTTTATCTGAACATATTACTGTACTGCTTCCTAATGTTTCTACTGCTGGTAGTTTTTTTATGATTGCATTTTTCTTAACCATTCTTTGTACTCCAATTGCTAAAACAATTGTTGATACTGCTGCTAATCCTTCTGGGATTGCTGCTACTGCTAAGCTAACTGCTGTCATGAACATATCTATCCAATTCTTTCCATATAATATTCCTACCACAAATATTACTGCACAAATTGCTAAAGCTACCATTCCTAGTGTTTTTCCTAATTTGTTTAATTTATTTTGTAATGGAGTTTCACTATCTATAGTTTCATTTATAATACCCGCTATTTTTCCTACTTCTGTATTCATACCAGTTTCTACTACAATTGCTTTTCCTCTACCATAAGTAATTAAGCTAGATGAAAATAATATATTTTCTCTATCTCCAATTCCTACGTTCTGCTCTTCTATTGTACTTATGTTCTTTTCTACCGGAACAGATTCTCCTGTTAGAGATGACTCTTGTGCTTTTAAGTTTGCCGCTTCTACTAATCTTAAGTCTGCTGGTACATAATCTCCTGTTTCTAGAACTACAACATCTCCTGGTACTAAATCTTTAGAAGGTACTACTGTTAATTTGCCGTTTCTTATTACTTTTGCAGCATGACTGCTTAATTTTTGCAAAGCTTCTAATGACTTTTCTGCTTTGTTTTCTTGAGCTACTCCAATAATTGCATTTACTACAACAACTATTAAAATTATAATTGTATCAGTTATTCCTCCTCCCTTTGCTATTCCTACTGCTCCTGATATGATAGCTGCTATAATTAATACAATTATCATAAAATCTTTAAACTGTTCTAAAAACTTTACAATTAAACTTTTCTTCTTTTTTTCTTGTAATTCGTTTTTACCAAATTGCTCTCTTTTCTTTTCTACTTGCTTATCATTTAAACCATTTTCTATGTGTGTTTCTAATGCTTTGCACGTTTCTTCTACACTTTTATTAAACCACTTTTCTTCCAAATAAATCCTCTCCTCATTTATATTATATACAAAAATAAGACTTTTAAAGAAATTTTTACATTTTTATGTACTCCTTTCTTTAAAAGTCTTGCTTACCACGTGGGTTACTAACCATGCATTTTCTGCCGAGATGTTGATTAGTAGTTTATAAGCTACTCCCTTTTAATTATTATATACTGTTTTATTTATATTTTATACTTTAACACAAGTTTTGTATTTTAGCAAGATAATTTATAAAAACACTACATTTTGCTTTTGACGAACAGTGTAGTGTTTGTTACATTTATGAAGCGACATACATTTCTGTATATTCATTTTCTATATTTATTATACACAGATAATTTGCAAAAATCAACAATTACATTTAAATAAAAAATTGATTTCTAACTTTTCCTTGCAATTTTTTTATAAAGAATGTATAATTAATTTATCTTATTTGCGGGTGTAATTTAGTGGTAGAATGTCATGCTTCCGACCTGATAGCGCGGGTTCGATTCCCGCCATCCGCTCCATTTGAAATCAACTTACGGACTTAAAAGTTCGTGAGTTTTTATTTTATATAAAACTTTAAAAGTTCTCTTTCTAGAAAGGAGGACTTTTTTCATGCTTGAATTTAAAGTAATTGAAAATCTAAAACCTAATAAAG
>CAKPFO010000071.1 GCA_934153805.1 uncultured Clostridia bacterium
TTATATCCTGTTGTTTCCTCTAAAGTTTTAGATATCATTGTCATTTCTGATATTGCAGAAATACTTGCTAATGCTTCACCTCTAAAGCCCATTGTATATGTATTTTCTAAATCTTCTACTTTTCTTATTTTGCTAGTTGCATGCCTTTCAATGGAAATAGGCATATCATCTTTAGAAATACCTTTCCCATTGTCGGTTACTTTTATTAAAGTTTTACCACCATTTTTTATTTCTACTATTATGAGTGTTGCTCCTGCATCTAGTGAGTTCTCTACAAGTTCTTTTACTACATTTGCAGGTCTTTCTATAACCTCACCTGCAGCTATTTTATTAATTGTTAAATCATCTAATAAAACTATATTTCCCATTTTCTCTTTTTCCTTTTTTTAAGTTTTAGAACATAGGACATTTGGGGACGGGGCACTTTTGTCCTTTACATATTTTTAGCCTTGGCTTTGCAGGTTAGAAAAATGAACGCTAAAAATTAGATTTAAGTTAAATTTTAGTTTAAATCTAATTTTTTAATATTGTAACTAAACTAAAACGCCCTGACCTAAATAGTTCCGTTTTACGAAATTGCCATATCCAAAATTTGCAAATTCCAATAATCATTGTCTACTAAAGTTAATTCATACTTTGGAAATACTGCAGCTAAACCACCTCTATATTTTTGAAGACTTAGTATTGCTTTATCAAATTCTACTTTTTCTGTATTAGTCACAGTAATTAATATTCCTTGTAAGTACATATTTTTTTCATTAAAATATCCTTTTTCTTTTAATTCTTCCATTGTCGCTTCTATTACATTTTCATTATATTTTTTGCAGTAATCAAGCAATTGATTCTTTTCATTTGTAGACAAATTTCTTAATTGTGAGCTTCCATCATTTCCATCTTTATGATAAGCTAAAAAATTAGTAAAATCTATCGCAATAAATTTTGCCCCTTCATTTATTGCTGAATCTTGATTTATTAAGTCATCTAAAATTTTTTTATACATTTCTACTGTATAATTTTTTACCTCTTCTATTTTGGTATAATTCACCTGTGGAGGATCTGATTTTAATACTTCTCCTGTATATGTTACTTTTACAATTGTTCCTGCTTCATAATTATTTCCATCATATTCTTTTAAATATATTACTATTTTGTCTGTAGTTTTTCTAATTTCTTCGCCTTCTAAAGGTTCTATAGTAATTTGAATACTGCCTGGTACATCTTTTACCCAGCTTACTTCTTCATAAATTCCCAAAGTGTCTATGACTCTTCCTAAAAAAGTGTATTCATTTGTTTTTGTTTCTTCTTTTTTTATGGAAGGAGCATATTTATATCCCCATGTGCTAAAAAATACTGGTTCATCGTTTTTCATTCTGTTTAAGTCTATAATGTATAAAGTTCCTACTATTGCTACAATTACTAAAATAAAAATACCTACTATTATTTTCTTCTTATTCATTTATATTCCCGCCTTTCTCTTACTTTTTAGACGATTGCTTTCTTTTATTTTGTTGGTTTTTTACAACAATTATTGTAAAAAATATTGAAAAACATAAAAAGACGTTGGTTAATCCATATAGAATTGCATTTTTAAACATTGTTCTATCTACTGTAATATTACAACTTTCTATTTTTGTCTCTTCTCGTATAATATTTTCTATAAGCTCATTTTGTACTATATTTTCAATTGTATTACTATTTTCATTTGAAATATCTTCTGCTATATTCTCATGTTTTATGGTATTTTTATTGTCTTTTTGGTTTTGCACACTATCTTGTTTTTGATTATCTTCTGTGGTACTTCCTTGCTCATTATTATCTTCTGTTTTATTTTCATCTTGTTCTACTTTTGATTCTTTAAGCCTACTTTTATTAAATAAACATGTAACTACTCCTATTACAAACATTGACAAATTTGCAATTAGTAATTTTAATGCATGTAATGATTTGTAATATTTCCATTGTACTGTCCCAATAGGCATTTTTAACAGTCTTGCTATTTCTTTAAAAGAATAACCCGCTTCTACCTTCAAAAATATAATTTGCTTTTCTATTTTTTCTAAGTTCTCCATCAATTTTTCATATGAATTTTTCTGAATTATTCCTTCTATTTCATCTTCCAAATTCTCATTTTTTATGTCTTCTATTGTAAGCGTCTCTTTAGTCTTTCTAAAAAGTGAGATGCATTCATTTTTAGTGACTGTATAAAGCCAACTTGCCTCATAGCTATTAGGTAACTTTTCTTTTTTCAAATTTCCTATTTTTATAAATACATTTTGGCTAATATCTTCTGCATTTTCCTTATTTTTTAATATAGAAAATGCAATATTATACACTAATTTATAATACTTTTTATATAATTCTTCGTATGATTTTTTATCTTCTTTTCGCATCTTATCAAATATTTCATGTAATTCTTTTTCATCTATATTTTTCATTTATTTACTCCATGCTATTTTTATACATTATACTATTTAGATGTTTTTACTTATTTTATTTTTTGTTATTTTTCTAAATTTTTATCTATGTATTAATAATATGCCTATAATTATTAGTGCAATACCTGCTAATTGTTTTATTGTAGGCCTTTTGGTTTTATCCTTATAAAGCATAGAAATCATTACTACCATTACTATTGAAGTTGGTCTTACATATGAACTTAATGTTACTGAATTACTTGCTAAATAATTACTTAAATATAACGCGCTAAATCCAAATAATTGTTGTAATAAAGTCCACTTTATTATTTTTCTATTATCTTTATGATATTGTAAATTGTATCCTTTTGAAAATATTATTACTAACAATACGTTTAATATAAGCATAAACACTGCATTTGACCAGTATTGTAAAATAAAATGTGTTACATAACTCATTAGTAATGATGTTAATATTCTAATTAATATATCTTTTTGTAAATTTTTTATCTTTATTTTTGAATTTGCTACTGTAAAAATTCCTATTAATGTTAATATAATTGACAATATAGATATTATTCCTGGATTTTCTACTCCTAATATAACATCTATAATAAAAGCTACTACAATCCCTAAGGTTAAATATGCTGAATCTTCATATGGATTCAAATATTTTAAACATCCTACTATTGTATGTTGTTTCTTGTATCTCAAAAACATTGCTATTAAAAGTAATAGTATAGGCACAATACCTAACTCAAATTTTAACTGATTTGTGTAATACTCTACAATTACCATGATAACTGAAAATGGTATCATGGTTAAACACATATAATAAAAATAATCTTTTCTAGTTATTCCTATATTAACTAAATGTTTGTCTAAATATTGACCTATTGCTCCGAATAATCCTGCTAATGCTATTATATATATTATCATTTGTTTGCTCCTTATTTAACTATATTTCCTATATATCCTATCATATAAATATTGCAATTGCAATGCATCAAAAACAGAATCTAATTTCTGTAAAAAATAAAAAACTAACCAAAAGGGGTGTCCCTTTTAGTTAATTTTTTTGAAAAAAGGGCGTCCCTAATCGAAAAAGTGGTGTCCCTATTAGCTTAATGCTCTTAGTGAATTTAGTATTGCTATAATAGATACTCCTACATCTGCAAATACTGCTTCCCACAT
>CAKPFO010000072.1 GCA_934153805.1 uncultured Clostridia bacterium
TCAAGTTGTCTAGTTAGTATAATGCTTGATACATCTATCTTTCCTAATATTTGGGCAACTCCTGTTGCGTGGTCTGAATCAAAATGAGAAATCAACAAATAATCAATTTTGGTTATCCTTTGTCCTAATATTTCTGGAAGTAAAGTCTGTTTTCCTATATCAAAATCACTTTCAAATTCTGTTCCTCCGCCATCTATTAATATAGTTTTGTGATTTGGTGTTACAATTAATGTGCTATCACCCTGCCCAACATCTATAAAATATATAGTTAAGTCACTAGGTAGACATTTTAATATTTGCATACTCGTAAATATTAAAATTATTACTATAATAAAAAGTTTTTGTACTTTTTTATTTTGGACTGTTCTTAATAATTTTCTATGTATTAATCTACGTTTTTTCTTTCTAATTTTACATATATAATAAATAAATATTAAAATCATGTAGTATATTATAATTTGTGATAATGAAGGTGTTTTTATATATAGTTTAGAAAATGGTAAACTTGAACATATTTTAGTAATGTACATAAGTATCTGTATAAAAATATTTAATATTAATGCAAATGGTTTTGCTATATCTATAGAAACAAATGAAACAAAAATTGTTATAAACCCTAAAATTATTATTACACCTAAAATAGGCCCTGCACATATATTTGATATGACAAAAGTTAAACACATAGTACTATAATGCGCAGCAATTATTGGAAATATTATTAAATTAGCTGATACACATACAACAATTAATTGTTTAACTCTATATTTCAGTTTATTTACAAAGCCCTCTAGTAAATTGTTTAATTTTGCTTTTTTGGCTAGTACTCCACTAAATAAAATAATTCCTATAGTTCCTCCATAAGAAAGTTGCAGTCCTATATCAAATAACTTATATGGATTTAAAATTAAAATTATAAGTAATGAAAGACTTACACTTGATATCAATTTCGTTTTTCTATGCATCATATGGCCTATTATAATATATATAGCCATTATACATGCTCTTATAACTGATGATGAAGCTCCCGTTAAAAATATAAAGCAGCATAATGTTACAATCGTTATCATATTTGACCACAACTTATTTACTTTGACCTTTTTTAAAACATATGTAATGCCTAAAATGACGTAAGAAACATGTGCTCCAGAAACAGCTAACATATGTGACAAGTTACTATCTCTAAAATTTTCTTGAACCTCTTTCTCTATTCCTTCTTTATCTCCAATTAGTATTCCACTCAATAGGTTAGCTTCATTTTTATCAAATAATTTATTAGCATTTTCCTTTATTTTATTACTGCATTTATTTATATTTATAAGTACTATATTAAGATTTTTCTCTTTTAAAACTTTTATTGATTCTTGTTTCGCTGTAATAATCCCATGTATTTTATTTATTTTTAGATATTCTTTGTAATCAAAGCCTGAATTATTTCTCTTACCATCAGCTTCTTTAAACGTCCCAGCTATTAATAATTTTTGTCCATACTTGTAAGTTAACCCATCATTTGCTTTTTTTATTTCTAATTGTAGATATGTGTTTTTATACTCTCTATTTCCATTAACACTTTCTACTTTTATTTTATATGTCGTCTTATATTCTTTTTCTTTTGGATTTCCTACTATTGTTGCTACTGCTGTAATTTCTTCTATATTTTTATATTTGTCTTTAAATGATTTTTCACATATCGAAACATATGTGTATGAAATTGTAAAAATTATTATCATTATAACTATAATTTTTTTTGAAATAATTATCTTTAGATATCTTTTTAATTTTCTTAATCTTGATATTACTATTATTATGCTTACTATAACTAATAAAAGAGCTATATTTTTTATATATAGCCCCCATATTATTCCTATTATATATGCAATCAATACCCAAAATACTATCATAATACTCCTTTGATTGCCCCATATTTTTCTTCCTCATTTATTATAAAACTCTTCTTGCAGTTTCATACCTGTTATAATAGCTTCCTGACGTTAATGTAGAAATTTTTACACAATAGCCTGTTCCAGAAGATGCATGTATAAAATTGCCATCTCCTATATAAATTCCACAATGTCCTATTCCATTTCCAGTTTCATAATCTGTAAAAAACACTAAATCTCCTGGTTGTAAATCTTCTTTAGCTACATATGTTCCTACCTTAGACTGTGCAGTAGCAGAATGACTAAGTGTTACCCCATATTTCTTAAATACAAACATTGTAAAACCTGAGCAGTCAAATGTACTTGGTCCAGAAGCTCCATAAACATATTTACACCCCAAATATGTTTTAGCATATTCTACAGCTTCTTCTCCTTTTGATATATTTGCATTAGTATTACTTGAAGTTGTTTGTACATTTTCTCTTACATTATCGCCTCTAGATGTTGTTTGCGTAGCACTTGCAGACAATAATCTTTTTGCAATATAACCTGTTTTTCCTTCAATATTTACTTTATACCAATCCCCATTTTCTGCAATAACAGTTACTCCACTATTCAAAATTAAAGAATCTATAATTTCATAATCTGTTCCTGGACCCTTTCTTACATATATAGATGATGAATTAACGTACATTATCTTAGAAGAAATCTCTACATCTGTATTTGTATTGCTATTTTCCTCTGTATTGCTATTTGTTTCGGTATTTGTATTTGATTTGTTATCCTCAACAGTGTTATTATTTGATGCTTCAACAGTTTCAATCACATTTTCACTTCTAAGCCATACATTTGCATCTTGTGTCTCAACATATAACCATTTATTTGTTTTTGATATTACAGTCACTGTAGTATCTTTTTTTATATTTTCTATAACATTTGAATTGATTAAAGGTAATATATATCCATTGCAATCTTTAGAAATTTTTATTTGCTCATTAACAGCTATTTGATTACTTTTATCAGTATTACTAGTATCTGTTACCGTATTTTCTACATTATTTACAGTATCATTGTTTTTTATTGTATTAGTAACAGTATTACTAATTTCATTATTTGATATTGTGTTGGTCTTTTCAGAATTTGTATTAGTTGTATTAGTAGTTTCCTGAGCATCTTTTATCTTCGCATAATCTTTATGAACAAACCCTGTCATTCCGTCTACTTTTACTTTATACCAATCTCCTGTTTCTTCTATATATTCTAATTCCTGTCCTTTATTTAATAATTCTAAAGTTGTGGAATCAGTTGACGCTTCTTTTCTTAGCTTTAGTGTATCTGTATCTACAACTACAGTCTTAGCAAAAATATTTGTGCTATTTAGAAATAATAGTAATACAATAATTGCCAAAATTGCAAATGTATTTTTTAGTAATTTCATAGAACATTATCTCTCCTTTAATAGATTATTTATCCTACCACAGTATATACTTTATTTCCGTAAAAGTCAACAAAATTTGTAACATAAATGACATAAAATTTCTTTGCAAATCATAAAAAAAATGCACTTTGTAAGTGCATTTTTTTATAATTATTCTTTTATTTCGTCAACAACACCTGAAC
>CAKPFO010000073.1 GCA_934153805.1 uncultured Clostridia bacterium
AACAAATAAAATAGTTTCTACTAGAATTTCACCAAGTATCTAGCTCTCTTAAGGCTTTTTTTATTTGTGTTGTCCTTGCATAACGTCTTTATATTTACATTGCAATTATATTATCACTTTTTTTGCTTATTTGCAAGTGTATTTTGAATTTTTTATTTTTTTCATATCCCTTATTTTCATATATTCTTTTGTCAAATTTTCTTAAGTATTCTAGATATTCATTTGATATGTAATATAAATTTAAACTCATTAATTACCTCCTAAAAAGCACAAATAGGGGCAATTAAATTTTAATTTTCTCATTTTTGGTAGAGATACACCTGATTTTAATTATATATCTATCTTCCTCTGATAGTATATTCATTATACATTTTTTAATTGTTAAGTCAATATTTTTATTTAGTTTTTTTTAATTACTACACGCCCTAAAGAACAATTATTCTTCAAGGCGTGTAGTTACTTTTTTAACACATTTTACACAATTCCAACATAGAGCTTATCTCATATGTTGGCTTATTTGGTGTGTCATTTGTCTTATAGCCTGGATTAAACCATATAGAACGAATTCCTGCTACATTTGCAAAAGCTATATCACTTTCCAGTGAATCTCCTACAATAATGTACTGCTCTTCTTTGCCTTCTTCTATAATTCGTGTTTTTGTTTTTGGATTTCTTTTTAAATACATGTCATCACAAGTATATATCTTTTTTATGTATGGCAAAACTCCATACTTCTTTAAAAGCATTATTTGTGCATCCCACAGCCAGTCTGTTAAGACAATATTTTCATATCCTTTTGCATCAAGATATTTTATTGCTTCTAAGGCATCATCATTTAAAAAGCTCGTTTCGATTCTCAACCATTCTTTCAAAAACACCGCTGGCTTTATCTCGTATTTTTCCAAAATTGGCATATATACTTCTATTATTTTTTCAATCTTCCACCGTACTACTTTTTTGTCTTCAAAGAATTTGTTGAACTGCTTTATCATTTCTGAAAACTGCTTTCCCAGCTTTTCAACTTCAGCTATTCCAAAATGTTTTGCAATTATATTTGCTTCATCCTTCCGATGAATCCAAATTGTGTTGTCACAGTCCCATATTATGGTTTTTATTCCTTCTATTTTTTTATTTTTCATAACTTTACCTCCATTTGTCGATAAATTTAACAACTATTGTAGCCTTTAAATTTTATCATATTTTTCAATGCTTTTCAATTATTTTATGTAAATTTGTTTTAATTGTATTATATTTGCCAGAATGGATATAATATTTTAAAATGATTTATGGAGGTATTTTATATGAGAAATGATAATTTAAATATATTAGATGAAGTTAACAAAGGTGCAACTATGGGAATGGATGCTATTTCGTACATTAGTGAAAAAGCCAAAGATGGCACTTTTAAACAAGTTCTAGATGGCGAGTATAACAAATACAAAGATATTTCTAGAAGAGTAAATAATATTTATGATAATTATACAGATGAGAAAGAACCTCATGAAACAAATGGTATGACAAAGATGATGACATGGTATGGAATACAAATGAAAACCATGACAGACGATACTACTTCTAAATTATCTGAGCTTTTAATGCAAGGAACTAATATGGGGATTATTGAGGGAAGACGTTTAATTAATCAAAACCCTAATGCGGATAAAGATGTAAAAAGTGTTTTAAGTGATTTTGTTACTATGCAAGAAGATAGTGTTGAGACTTTAAAGAAATATTTATAAGTAAAAGCACTACAAGCTACTTTATTGCTTGTAGTGCTTCTTGTGTTTCTTTGCTTTTATCGAATACATTTACTAATATAAGTATTATAGCAGTAATTGCAAATGTCACTGCATATGAAATTATACTTACTTTTATATTTCCTGTTACTAGGCCTGCTCCTGCTATTGTTGAAGATATTACAGATGGAAATCTTGCAAATGTCGATATTAATATAAATCTTAGTGGCTTTATTGGAAGAAGTCCACCTATATATACTAATAAATCTTTTGGTGTTCCTGGTATAAAAAATAAAATAGTCATTATAATCTCTATCTTTTTAGGATTTTTTAATATTTTGCTATTTTCTATTTTGTCTATTTTTTCTTTTCCAAATGATTCTTCTACAAATTTTCTACCAAACTTTTTGACAGTAAAGAATATAAGTACTGTTGTTATAAACACAGATGCAGTTATAAATATTGTGCCTCCTACAGTTCCATAGCACATTCCTGCAAGCAGTTCTAATGGTTCTCCTGGTATTACTACAAAAAATATTTGTGCTAACTCTAAGCCAAACAACATTAAAACTCCTAATATTCCTAGGCTTTCTATTTTTTCTTTAAACGCTATTTGTCCTTCTTTGGTTGATATGTCTTTCATTATTGGTGCTAAATATATTATTGCTAATACAAATATTGCTATTACTATTGCTAGTACTATAAAATTTACGATTTTTTTCTTTTTCAATTTTTTTCTCCTTTTATTGCATATTTTTTTGCTACTTTTCTATTATACTACATTTTTTTGGTTTTTGTGCAATATTCAGGAAATTTTAAGAATTGTATATATCTTTCCTATGTCCTATTTCTAATACTAAAATGATTATCTCTTCATCTTTTATTTCACATATTACTCTATAGTCACCTATCCTATATCTCCACTGTCCTGATTTATTTTCTACAAGCCCTTTTCCATGTATTCTTGGGTTTTCCGTACCTTCTATATTTTTTTCTAGCCATCCAATTATCAACGCTGCTGTATGTTTATCTAATTTCTTTAGTTGTTTTTTTGCCCTTTCTGTAAATACGATTTTATATTTCATTACAAACCCAACTCCTTTTTTACTTCTTCCATAGTATACGTTTTTGGATCTTCTTTATATTCTTTCATTGCTTTTTCATAACATTCTAAATCGTATTCATCTTCAATTTTTTCTATTACTGCATTTCTTATTAAGTCAGATAAAGATATATTGTTTATCTCTGCATAAGCTTTTATCAATTCTGTATCTTTATCGTTTAATCTTACCGAAATAGTCATAATTATCAACTCCCTTCTATTACTAGTGTACTACATTGTATTACATTTTGTCAATATTATTATACTATTTTGTTCAGATTATATTTTTCTATTCTACATCTCTCTAAAAAAAGCAGTGAACTCTATTGAATTCACTGCCCTTCATTTTATTTCATAGCTTCCTCTACTGCTACTGCAACTGCTACTGTTGCACCAACCATTGGGTTGTTACCCATTCCTATTAATCCCATCATTTCTACGTGAGCTGGAACTGAAGAACTTCCTGCGAATTGTGCATCTGAGTGCATTCTTCCCATTGTGTCTGTCATACCATATGA
>CAKPFO010000074.1 GCA_934153805.1 uncultured Clostridia bacterium
TTTTCTGCGACTCAAGTAAATTGATTATTTTAATTATAAATTAAGACTAGTGGGGACCGCTTTAGTATATGTTAATGTGCCAGCATTTACATATACTTAAGTGGGGAAGGCTTAATTTATAATTAAAACAATCAATTTACCCCACCGCAGTCAATAATTTTTCCAAGCACAAAAAGAGATAGAAAATCATCTACTATTTTGCATACCACAAAAAAGCAGAATCTTTCTATCTCTACTTACATCTATTTTTATTTCATTTAAACTATCTGTGTGTGTGTGTGTGTGTGTGTGTGTACAGCCACAACGGTTTTAGCTTTCGTCATTTTTTAATTTCTCCTTTGTTTCTTTTACTTTAATTATAATACCACAGTAAAATTCTCGTGTCAATTGCTAGATTAGAATTTCATAACTCTCTTCGTTTTTATAATTGTACTATTATTTATGTATATATTTTTTCAATTCATTATAAAAATTTTCTCTAGTACCTACCATTATAATTATTACTTTTCTATTTGGTTCTTCATAAATACCATATGAAATTTCATAATTAGTTTTATTATAATACACATCATATCCATATATGCCTGCTAAATCTCCGTTTTTTGGCTTGTCCTAAATATGGATTTTGTGATAACTTCTCAATTGCTTCTTTAAATTTCATTTTCAATTTGTTGTCTTTTAACTTTTTCAAATATTTTTCAGCTTTTGTAGAAAAATGAACCTCATACATTCTATTCCTCCTTGCCAAAGATATCTTCCATTGTTGCATATTTCTCTGATTCTTCTGCTACTTTGTCCATTTCCTTAACCATCTCTTTTGCTGCATATTTTAGTTCATTTCTTCTCTTTTTAAATTCTTCTAATATTTCTTCTTTTTTATAGCCTTCTTCAATAATATCTTTTAATATAAGTTCTGAATATTCATCTAATGAATTTTCTTTTATAGGTTTTATTACTATGCTATCATCTACCAGCATACATTCTACTTCATCGCCAATATTTAAAGCATTATAATATTCTATTGGAATCGTTATTTGCCTTTTTACAGACACAGATATTTTTTTTTGTTTCACTTTTACTTTCCCCATTTCTATTACACTCATATTTTCATCTCCTTATATTATATTCATTTGCTAATATTTTATACCAATTTCATTGTAACAAAGAAACAAAGAATTGTCAATATTTAATATTTTTTAACAAATCTTTTCATAAAAAGAACAAAGACTTTTTATAATTCATATAAAAATCTCTGCTCTTTTTAAATAAATCACATGCATATTTACATTTCTTATTTTTCTAGCCATAAATTATATAATTTATACAATACACTCGTATTAGGTGAAGCATTTTTTCTAAGACCAATACCATACGTTCCAGTAATATTTTGTAAATTCAAATTATATATTTTTCTTTCCATAGAACTTAATTTTTGTGATTTATGCATTATGCAATTCGTTGCATACCATGTTCCAGTATGTGGTTTTTCATCCTTACAAATCAGTAATTCAAAAGCAGTATCATAGTCTAAGTTATATTTAAAATTAGTTACTTCTATATCAACTTTTATACTTTTATATTGATCTAATTGCATCAAATTTGCAAGTTGATATGTAGCCCTGTTATCTGTTGTTATTGTTTCTATAACAGAATACCCATGTTCTTGTGTGTGAGTCTGTATATTAAATTCTTCAAACCCCACTTGCTCTGCTCCTTCTTTTACTAAATATATTTTTTCTATTACAGTTACAACACAAATATCTGATATTCCACTTTCATCTGCTGCTTTTACCTTTATGGTTGTTGTTCCCGAGCTTTTAGCAGTAACCGTTCCTGTACTTGATACAGTTGCTACTTTTTCATTGTCACTTGTCCAAATTACATTTCCATTATATGCATTTGACGGCAAGATTGTTACCGTTAATGTTTCTTTTTCTCCCGAATAAATTGTTAAATTTGTTTTATTTAACGTAATTTTTTCTACCAATTGTTTTTGAGTTGTTATACTTTTACTTCCACTTACATTTCCAGCTTTATCTTTTATCCATACATAATATGTCGTATTTTGATTTTTTTCTCCTATCTCTATATTATCCAGCTCTTTTGTATTTTCTATTTCTTTAAAGCTTTCTGGCTCTATATTTATTGTAGTTACTGCATAACCTACTATTCCACTTGCATTATCTATTGCACTAAACATTATACTATCTGTTGTAGCCGATATTTTTGTTATTTTTGGAGCATCTTTATCTATTTTTGTTACTTCTCCTACTGCATAATTTCCTCCATTTATTCCATCAAATAAACGTACATACATATACCCATTTTCTGCGAATTCTTGTGTTGTTGTATTTTCCCAATTTGTCATATCTTTACTTGTTTGTAATGTATAGCCTTCTGGCAACTCTATTTTTGCATTTACTGTTACTACTATCTTGTCCTTTGTCCAGTCATTTGGATTATATGTGAATTCTAGGTCTGCTTGTGTTAGTTCTGCTACTGTTACTGTCCTTATTATGCTTGTTTCTTTTTCTGCTATTCCATTTTTATTTTCTACTTCTACTTTTACTTTAAACTCTTTGTTTTGTTCTAATCCTGTAAATGTATATTCTCCTGTTTTGTTTGTTCCTTTCTTTTTATAGTCTTCTCCACTTGTTACATCTTTTATATAAAATCTGTATTCTCCTCCATCTACTCTTGTTGCATCTACTTTTACCTCTATTGAACTCGTTGTAGATTTTGTATTTACACTTTTTATTTTTGGTAATAATTTCCCTGCTTTTCCTTCATATTCTAGTTCTATAGTTCCATCATCTTTTTTCACTACTGTATACATATATTTATCATCTACTAGTATTGTTTTTACATTACTATCTTCTGTGTCTTCTATATCACTTTCATCTATCATTCCTTGGTCTACTAAATATTTTAGGTAATTTTCTAATGTCATGTTTTCTCCGCCTAAAGCCAATCTCGCATCCAATTGTTTTAATTCTAGTCTTTCTTTCACTTCTGCTGCTTCTTGCATTTCTTTTGCTTTAACTGCTTTTGTAAATATTCCATTTTCTCCTATAGTCATATTTATTGTTACTCCTGCAACAACTATCATTAC
>CAKPFO010000075.1 GCA_934153805.1 uncultured Clostridia bacterium
CAATGAATAGTTTATTTTATTGTGGCGTAGAAAGAAAAGAGATAATTAATAATTTTATAGAAAAATTGGACAGATATTCGGAAGAAACTTCTAGACCAATATATATTATAGAAAAGGCATTGGGAAATGAAGGAAAAATTGATGAATATGAGTATAAGGAAAAAATAATTGTCTTAATACCAAAACAGAAAATTTTACTAATTAACCTTGGAAAAGAATGTGAAGAGTTTAATGATTTTGTAGATGATTTTATAGATGACCTAGAATATTTATCTAAAAGATATGAATATCAAAAATATATAGGTAGAAAAAGACTATGGCAAGATTGTATAGAAATCGTACAATTTGAATATATAAAAGATTTAGAAATAGAGGAAATATTAAGAAAATATAGGATTCCAGTTCAAAATGAGAGAATTGTAGAACTTTTAATATCACTATTAATAGGGAGTATTAATGATATTAATAAAATTGGTGCAGAAGTTCCGGAAACTTTATTAGATAAGGTAAAGAAGAAAATAGTATTATTTGATGGAATGCAAAGTAGATTTATTTTTGAAGATATTGATAAGAATATAATTACTATTCAAGGATTGGCTGGAACAGGAAAAACGGAATTGTTATTGCACAAACTTAGAGAAATATATGTTGGCGAAAAGGAAAGTAAAATAGTATTTACGTGTCACAATAAAGTTTTGGCACAAGATATGGTTTATAGGATTCCTCAATTTTTTAATTTTATGAAAGTAGAAGAACAAATTGAATGGAATAAGCGTTTATGGGTTTTTCCTAGTTGGGGATCTCAGAATATGCCTAATACAGGTTTATATAGTTATATCTGTTGGAACTATCATTTAGATTTTAGAAGATATTCATTTACTAATACATTTGATAATGTATGTAAATTGGCAATTGAGGAATTGGAGAAAAAAGAAACAATAGAAAAATGTTTTGATTACATTTTTATTGATGAAAGCCAAGATTTTACGGATAATTTCATAAAGTTATGTAAAATGGTTACTGCTAAAAGAATTTATATTGCAGGAGATATTTTTCAAAATGTTTTTGATACAGATATAAAAAAATCTGTTAGTAGTGATTATTTATTAAATAAATGTTATAGAACAGATCCTAAGACACTAATGTTAGCACATTCGATAGGAATGGGATTGTATGAAAAACCTGTCATTAGATGGTTGGATGATGATGAGTGGGAAGCGTGCGGATATTTACCACAAAGACATGATGGAAAATTCCTTTTAAAGAGAATGCCACTTCGGCGATTTGAGGATATCGATTTATTTGGAATTATGAGTATAAAGATAAAGTCTGCAGACGTTCAAGTTATAGATCAAAAGGTAATGGAGTGTATGGATGAGATTATAGGAAAAAATCCCACAGTTGAACCCCATGATATTGCTATAGTTCTTTTGGGAAATAATAAGATTAATTATAATATTGCAGATAGTTTATGCTTATTGATTGATGAAAGATATGATTGGGAGTCAACCAGAGGATATGTGAGTAAGGTAAAAGAAAAGAATAAGGTTTTTATTAGTAATACAAACAATATTAAAGGGTTGGAATTTCCTTTTGTAATCTGCATAGAAACAGGAGTTATAAATGATGATATTCGGAAGAGAAACTCAATTTATATGATTTTAACAAGATCATTTTTATCATCATATTTTTTAGTTAATAGTGTAAATGAGAAATTTATAAAAATATATGAAGCAGCCATAAATAATATTAATAAAAATGGTTACATGGAGTTACGAGAGCCTGGGGAAACAGAAAAATTATTGCAGGCAGAAAAAATTAGAATTGCTGCCCAAAATAGACGGAAATCTGTTGAAGACATGATAAATGAAGTTTGTAATGAGTACCCGCAGTTGTCTGCGGATGAAAGAAGCGAATTACAGAGAATAGTGCCTAAGAGAGTTGTGGAAAGAACAGAAAATGAAGTAAAAGCAAAAACTAGAAGAATAGTAGAGGCAATGATTGATGAGGTGTAGCTAATGAAAAAATATTATTTTCACACCTCAAAATACTCAAATCAAGAACTGGGATCTATTAGAGAGCAATATGATATTGTAAGTTATTTACTTTCAGTAATGACCATTTTAAATGTTGAACCATTGCGTGAAATAGATAGTAAAGAGGCAGACCTTGTGATATTTGTTGATAAGATGAGCCGTTTGTTTTGGGGTGAAGGAGATAAAATTCATAGTATCCAATATCCTTTTCTGCTAAAGGAGAAAGAAGGATTTTTAATATCATTATTTCAGGGCAGGATAATTGATAGTCAAACAATGGCGATTTTATCTACAATTATTAGAGATAAGAATAGTATTGTGAAGTCAATAGAAAATATGCTGGATGCTTTTATGGATACCATGAATGAGTTTGAAATTCTAGATAATAATTATGCTCAGTTTTGTTGGGAATTATTATTATATTTATTATCGTTTGAAACTGGTTATTTAAGATATGATCATGATGAGGATGAGAATAGAGTAGATCCAATCTTACATCCGGTTGATCATATAGATTTGTTTTATTCTAGCAAT
>CAKPFO010000076.1 GCA_934153805.1 uncultured Clostridia bacterium
GCCGGTATAATACTTCCAGCAGACAATAAAACAATGTCTCCTAAGGTTACATTTTTAACTGGTATATTTATTTCTTTATTATCTCTAATAACTGTAGTAGTTGTTTCAACTATCTCCCTTAATTTCTCTGCTGCCTTATTAGATCTATATGACTCAAAAAAGTCTAATAATGTACTTGCTGTAACTAATATTACTATAACTATTATATTTGCATAGCTGGGTTCTATTGCTAAATATATATCTGTATATATTAAGATAATTGAAATACCAATTAAAATGCAATTAAAAGGTGTTAATAAGCTTTGTAATAAATAATTATACCACTTCTTAGGTTTAGCTTTTTTTGTTTCGTTAAGACCAAATTTTTTAATATTACTTTCGGCTTTTTGGCTAGTAAGTCCTTCTTCATTTAAGTTATGCCTTTTTAAAAATTCATCTCTTTGTGTAATACTGTGTTTTCCATACATTTTTAACACATCAACATTTTCTTTTGAATCACTCATATTTGCACCTCTTATAATAAAATATCAAACAATAAACATTCTACAATGCTTTTAGTAACTTTACTTTTACTTCTATTTTTTCCATAAAATCACTACCTTTTATTATTTATATCACAAAAGCAAATAATATTAACTAACTATCAGAAATTTACTAATCTATTTCTTTATATTCTCTTGATTACTTTTATTCCTAACTATAAAAAGAAATACTGGTCTTAATAATCCCAAAGATAAAATATTAAATACTGTTAATATATCTCCATATTTATTTGTATGACTTTTATATATTCTATGTGCTATTATTGTGTCTAATATAAAAGTAATTATTAAATTTATTACTAAAATAAAAAATAAAACTATTTCTGATTCTTGATGAATATACAAATGAGTACCTAAATAGATTGATATAAGTGATAGAGTACCTGATATTCCACCCATTATTTTATTACCTGCTATTTTTCCTAATAAATATTTATTATAAAAAGGTATCCAAGCAGTAAAAGTATTTTTATATCCCATATTTTTACTCATAGACATAATTGAAATACCTTCAAATATATAACTAATTATTATATATAATAAAACTCCTACAAACATAGCAATAAAGAATAAATATATAAACGATAATATACTCATAAGAACTACAACGCTAATTCCTCCCATAAATTTCACCTCTCTTTACCAATTTGCCATATTATACTAACTACTGTTTTTGAATAATTATTGCAATAAAATTCAAATACCTTAAAGCTCCTGCCTTTATTGATTTTCTTCTGGATTACTCATAAATCTGTTGCATATACTTTAAAATTGTATTCTTTGGCTAAAAATACTAATGTTATTGTTATATTATCATAATTTAAAACTATATTCAATCACTTTTATATATAATAAAAAACTTTTTATATTAAATATTTAGTTGCGATTACACCTTTTAATATAGTAGAAAGCTACAAATTAACGCTTTATTACATTTACATAATTCTTGACTTCATGTATATATTATGCTATTATATACATATGTCTAAACGACTTGTTGCAAACATTTAAGGAGGATACACATAATGAAGACAATTGTTTTTGCAAGCTGTAATTTTAAAAAGGCTGCTGAAATGCAGCGCATGGCACCTGACGGTATTAAAATAGTTTGTTTAAAGGATATTCCTGAAGCAGCTAATGTACCTCAGGCAGATGAAACAGGAACCACATTTCTTGAAAATGCTACAATCAAAGCAAAATATTGGGCAGAAAAGCTTAATATGACTGTACTTGCCGAAGACTCTGGCATTGCAATTGACGCTTTGAACGGCTATCCTGGAGTTTACACTAAACGATGCATCGAAAAACTTCGTCCAGGTGCAAATGTAAATGTGGATAAACCTGCTGAACTCTATCCGCTTCTTTTGGAACTTATGGCAGAGAGTGGCAATACTGATACCACTGCTCATTGGATTACTGCAATGGTTTGTATTGATTCTGGCAGAACACTCTATGCGGAAGAAGCTTTGCACGGAGACATGTGTCAATGTGCAGGTGAAAGAGAGTTTGGCTTCGACCAGTATTTTAAGGCAAAAGGTTTTGAAAAAACACTTTCAGAACTTACTCCTGAAGAAAAGGACGAAATTGGTCCAAGAAAGAGAGCTTTCAAGAACATCTTGGAACAGCTTTAATTGTTAAAAAACACAAAACAGACTTGATTAGAAAATTCTATCAAGTCTGTTCTATTTTACTTTTAATTTGTCATTATGTATTTTTTTCAAATTTATTACATTCTACAACATTATCTTCAAGTCTATTTATCCAATTTCATATATAAAGTATTTCCTTGTTCATCTAATCTTTTCTTTTATATACCTAAAAACCTAAATGCTCATAAAACACTTTTGCATTTAGATCTACTAGTTTATTTATTAGTGTTTTTTTATCTTTTACTTCAATTATTGTCATGCTATTTACTACCAGCTTGTACTTATATCACTATTTTTCTAACAAAAATTTATTAACAGCACTTATATAAATAACTAAATATGATATTGATATTAAGAATCCGCCTAATACAT
>CAKPFO010000077.1 GCA_934153805.1 uncultured Clostridia bacterium
CTATCCGAACTTTTAATGCAAGGAACTAATATGGGAATTATTGAAGGAAGACGTTTAATAAATCAAAATCCTGATGCTGATAGAGATGTAAAATGTGTTTTAGATGATTTTGTTACTATGCAAGAAGATAGTGTTGAAACTTTAAAAAAATATTTGTAAATTATTAAAATGAACACTCTTTAGTGGCATAAGAAATGTTAATAATGAGTGTTCAATAAATTTAATTTAAGTATGCTAAATGATTTTCCTGTAAAATTTAAGCTGATATTCTTTTATTTAACAATTTCGTAATTGAATTAGATTTTTGCAGATTTTATTGCAAATTATGTAAAATTGTAGTATAATACAATAAGTATGGTAATAACCATTTTATATATATTCCTTTTTGCAAACTAACATTTTCGTTAGTTTTACATATAAAAAATTTTAACAACTAATTGGAGGAATTAACATGAAGAAAATTATTTCTATTTTACTTACGTGTACTTTGACAATAGCTATGCTTTCTGGTGGTTGTAACAATGAAAATCTACAAAAATCATCCGATGTTAGTAAACAACAAAGCATTACTAAAAACTTAGAACAGTCACAACCTACACCTACTGACATTGATTATTCTCTTGAGAGATATAATCTTATTCGGAGAGCCTATTGGGTAAATGGCCAAAGAGAAAAAGCACTTTCTTTGCCTTGTCCTGTTGAAAAACCACTTGGATATGTAGTTCTTATGCTTGAAGGAGTTGGTGTGGTTGGAAATTATGTAATTGATGGAAAGGTTTCATCACTAAATAGCTTTTTAACTCCTGATAGTGAATATTATGAATGTTCTGGAGGAAGTTTTTCATTCCAAAATGATTGGCTTGCAGATGTTGATGGTAGTTACGGAGAAAATGATACTGGTATCTTTTTCTTCACCACAGATGGCAAATATATTGAATGGACAGGAACATATATTTATTCTGATATTCCTTATATTGTAGATAATCCAATTTTAAAAATACAGGAGGACAATTAATATGCGTAAATTAGGAACTGTAGTAGTAGCAATCGTTTGTTTTATCTTTTTGGGAGGTATTATCTTTTTGGAATTTACTCCAAATGGTAGAAGTATTTTGAATACCTATACCCATAGCATGCAGAAAGCTGACGAAAATCAGTATGAAACTAAGAAAAAGGTTGAAGACACAGCACGTTCAATGATTGCTTCATACAAATCTGATGTTGCTACTTATGAGCAGTACAAGGACAGCGACAATGAAGAAAAGCAAAGTTGGGCTGAACAGGCAAAAATGAGAGCAAACAGAACTGCTAACTCTTATAATGAGTACATTCTGAAAAACTCTTATATATGGGAAGACAATATTCCTAGTGATATTGACTATTCTTTGCAAATTGTTGAATAGCTAATTGTGATATCCATGTAAATTAGAAATACCCCAGAGTGTGATTTACTCCTCTGGGGCTTCTCATATAAAAAATTTCTAAGTTATCACATCTGTTTTTTGCTATTTTTCTGTTTTCTTTTAATTCTTTTATCAATATATTTGTTTGTTCCTATTGACAATTTTTTTATTTTGCTTGCACTTTTTAATGTTTATTATTATAATAAATTGTAATTAATGGTTAGGAGTTTTATTATGGAGCATTGGAGTGTAGAAGATTACAAAAATTATACTGATGGTAGTAAAAAGAGAAAAAGTAAATATAGATCAAATAAAGTCTCTGTTGATGGACATACTTTTGATAGTCAAAAGGAAGCTACTTATTATAATGAATTAAAATTACGTTTGCAAGCTAAAGAAATAAATGGTTTTTGCCTTCAACCTACTTTTATGTTAGCACCTAGTCTAAAATATAAAGCTGACTTTATTGTTTTTCATAAAGATGGTTCTAGTGAAGTTATAGATGTAAAAGGTTTTAAGACTAAAGAATATATTGCAAAGAAAAAAGTGTTTGAAGATAAATTTAATTTGAAAATAACAGAAATAGAATAAATTATTTTAAAAATAAAAAACTTCAAATTTAAATCCCTCATATTAGATATTTTCTCTAATTATGAGGGATTATTTTATATTATAATTCAAATATATTTGCTTTTAATACTATTTTTGAAATTTTAGTTTTTTCGCTTAATGGAATATTCCAATTGCTAGCTAAAATAGATTTGCCTTTTTTGTATTCTTTTGAAGGCTCACCTGCTATTTTATTTAATTGCCTTTGAAGTTCTACTTTATTTGTATATATACTTAAAACATTTTCTTCATATAGCACATTTATTGTTGTTTCTTCTTCGGCTTTATTAGGTTCTTTGTATGCTTTAACCTCTTTTACTTTCTTTTCTTCTTTTTTCATTTTCAACATCCTTTTTTATTTGGTAGCTATATAATATCATAAAAT
>CAKPFO010000078.1 GCA_934153805.1 uncultured Clostridia bacterium
TTATAAATATCATTATTCTTGACATTTTAATCATATCATAAAAATTGTATTTAGACATTTGGCTATATAACCATTTTCTTAGCTTCTACGCCTATATCATATCAAATATAATAAGGTTAATCAATAGTTTAATCAATTTGAGTTTCGGTTTTTTCTAAAAAACTATTAGGTAAAACTATAATTTTTTTAAGTTTCATCACATTAACTAGAAAAATCAATAAATTAATTATAAATATTCATTTTAAGGCACACCAATTTAGAACATGTCACCATGTTCTTTTTTTCATAGATAAAATTAGGTTACATGTTATTCTAATATTAACTTAAACTGTAGTTGCCCTTTATTTTTGTATTTTTTAGTATGCCAATCTCTAATTCCAGTTCTAGCATATTTTAATATTTCAACTATACCCGTTGCCATTGTTGATAAATATACTAAATACTCTTTTTTTATGGAGTTTGCTCTCTCAAGTATAATATTACTATGAAAGTTTTTATCTTTCTTTTCTACTAATATAGCAATATGCGTCATAGCCATTGTTAGAAATAAGTTTAAATTATTCATAGATTCTAATGTTCTAAGCAAAGAGTTCTCCCAATTAAAGCTTTTCTTTGCTTTAAAGTATTCTTCTATTCTCCATCTTAAAAAGTATAATCTAACAATATGTTCTGCACTAACTTTATCATTCACATCTAAGTTAGTTAACAGCATCATAGGAATACCATCATCACTTAATCCATGTATTGTGACCAAAGTTATATCTTTTTCCTTATATATTGGTAATTTTACTTTTGTATAACTAATACTACATTCTTTATTTTCACCACGATATATAAGTTTAGTAACTATTTTTCCTTTTCTTTCCTTGGCTACCTTTTCTACTATTCTCTTTTTTTCCTTAAACAATAAGTGTCTATTTCCTTTTAATCTAGTCACAAATTTTATATCGTTCTTAATATCACTTATCAAAAACTCATTAGCATCATAACCTCTATCTCTTACAAATATTGGTTTTTTATTATATTGCTTTAATATAGATATTACTTTTTGCTCACCTAATTTTGTTTCTTCATTTTCACTTACAAAACTATCGCTTTCTGTTGAGTATATCTTACTATATAAACTTACTGGGGTTTTTGTTTTTTCCGTTAATGCTACATATTCGCATACTTTGTAACCATTAACATATCTTTCAATCTGACTGCTTGCATCTCTCACAGTGCATAAATTTTCCAGCTTTTTACTATATTCTTTATTTATATCTGTATCATCATTAAGTACTATAACCGAATCTTCTGGCAAGTATTTCATTATTTCTTTATAATAATTTTTTATTAGTATTTTTTTGTCTTCTATATCTAAATTATTTAGATTTGTTGATAGTCTATCTACCGTATTAGCAAGTTTTGTAGTATCTTTTTCCTTTAAACTAGATGCTATTTTAGTTAATTGGCAATTTCGACTAGCCAATATTCCATATGTCATGTCTTTTGTCATCTTCATTACTGGTTTTCGTACTCCTGTTGATATTTTTTGTGAAAAATTTAAAATATCTCTTTTCGTTTGGTATGTTTCTGTAGTATAATTAGTCATGTAAGCAACCTCCTAAGTTTTTGTTTAGTATATATAATTATAATACCAATAAAATTATATCAAATTTAGGTGTTGCTTACCTTATTTTAGAGCAAAAAAGTGAATTTGTAGAAATACATATTCACTTTTTTATGTCAAGAATTATTTTTACCGAAACTCAAAATTAAATGATCATTTCATGTCTTTAACCTGAATAATACTCTTGTGGAACAAGGTCAATTAAATTATGATAATAATATCCACTATCAGAAGCAAATACTGCATCATGATATTTCACATTGATAAATAACAGATAATTAACAAATTCTTGTTCTGAATACAATCCAGCTCAATTTCAAATATTTCTTTATTTGCAACTGTCTTTTTAAGCCTATAATTACTCTTATATTTAGTAATTGTCTCTTTGTAACTATATAACATTCTCATAACCTAGGACAATTTCAAAGTAATTCTCGTCAAAAGTCACTATTTTGCCGAGAATTACTAAAATAGTGCTTGTTCTATTTTTATTAGCTATTTGCTTTTTCTAGGAAAATCACAACATTTTTCCTAGAAAAAATCAATTATGACTATTTTTCTTTATTTCCACATCTAACTTATAATATATTTAATAAATTTTGAAAATAGTTTTTAATTAAATAATTATTTTTTAAGATATCACATACTAATAAATAATTTAATTTCCAAATAATATACTTGTGTTTTTGACATCCTTATTTGATACAATCTTCTTTTTTCATATCTAATAAAAATTTATCAAAATCAGATTCAAATAGTTTATCTTGAACTA
>CAKPFO010000079.1 GCA_934153805.1 uncultured Clostridia bacterium
GATTCTAGGCCTTTGGCATTTGTTATTTTATCAAAGTTTGCATCTCCAGCTATTTGTTGTAATGAAGTTAGTCCTTCAGCACTGGTTAGACTAGAAAAATATGCATTGCCAGATATTTGTTGTAATGAAATTAGTCCTTCGGCGCTCATTAAGCTCTCAAAAAATGCGTCACCTTCTATATTCTGTAATGATTCTAGACCTTTGGCATATGTTAGTTTATAAAAGTTTGCATCTCCAGCTATTTGTTGTAATGAAGTTAGTCCTTCGGCACTCGTTAAGCTATCAAACCATGCGTCGCCTTCTATATTCTGTAATGATTCTAGGCCTTTGGCACTGGTTAATCTATCAAAGTTTGCATCTCCAGCTATTTGTTGTAATGAAGTTAGTCCTTCGGCACTCGTTAATCTATCAAAATATGCATTTCTTTTTATACTTTGTAATGATTCTAAGCCTAATGAATCTGTTATTTTTCTGAAATCTGCATTGCCAAAAATGACTTGTAATTTTGAAAAATATGATGGTACTTTATCTTCAGTCCAATTTAAGTCACCACAAAAAAATCTAATATTTTTATTTTCTTCAAAATCATTTAACTTTATTGCAATTTCATTTTCGGGTATTTTCAAAATAATGGATAAATCTTTTTTTGCATTTCTTTTTTGTATAATCTCCATAATTCTAGGATCTGATTCCCAGCCAAATCCATCAATTTTATCATTAATTTGGTATAAAAAAATTAAATCATCAAAAGAAAATTCTAAACCTTCTTCTTGTTTTTTTTCTAATATTGTAAGATATTTCATGTCCTTTACCTTTTTTTGATAGTCTTTTTTATCTGGAAATTCGTTTAATTTTTCATCTAATATTTTTCCCATATGAGGTTCTAAATTTTGATCTTTTGCTATTCCTCTTATTTCTCCAATTGTTGTTTTTCCATCCATTCGAATAGCAATTCTAGGATTTTTATACTCGTTATTTTTATCTTTTGTATAATAAATATAAAAGTCACCATTTTCTAATTGCTCTCTTGCAACTGTTTCTCCTGCTGTACACCATCCAGTATTTTTTCCTTGTAAAGATTCCCACAACTTGTGATAATCACTACCCTGATTATATTTTATCCATATTCCTTCTGTTTTTTGTGATTTGTCTTGTTCAATTACTTTTTTTAAAAAATAGGTATATAATTTTTTAAAACTTTCTCCATTTGCTAATGCTTGTTCTTCTAAATTTGATAATTTATTTTCCCCAATTTGATGCATTAAAACATCATATACTTTGGCTAATACTTCTCTATTTAAATCTATATATGGAGCTGATGTATTTTTTGTTCTTTTTAGAAATTCTTTTTTTTCTTTATCAAAAACGCCTAGTTTTAGCATTCCTTCAAAAGCATAGTTTTTAAACCACATAGGATACATAGCGTCATCACTACAAAAATATTCTATCCATCTATTTAATGAATTTTTTTGTTCTGTTTGGATTTGAAATAACATTTCTTGTTTCATTGCTTTTGTTATATCTATATTTCCATATCCTTGTTCATGAGCAATTTTTTTCTGTAAATTTATGTATGATTCTGGAAGAGTTTTTATGACATATTTGTTATAATATAATTGTTTTAAAATATTCATTTTATGTTTATTATCTTTTGCTTTATTGTGACTTTTTTCTAACCTTTCCATATATTTTTTTATTTTTTCTTCTGGAGTATCACTTTTACTTGCCGTATGCATAACAATATCTTCATTGTGCATATTTTTATTTAGATGATTTAAGAAATCTTCACCATTTTGATATTTCATGGATAACTCCTCCTTCTTT
>CAKPFO010000080.1 GCA_934153805.1 uncultured Clostridia bacterium
TCATGTTTATCCCAATATTCTTGCCATTTTTTTTCAACTTCTGTAAAATTATAAGCCATCTATAATCATCCTTTCTTTCGATGCAAAAGGAACGTTTAATTTTGCATCATCTGTCCACTTTGTTTCATATAATAACGAAAATATTATACTACTTTTTATTTAGAAAATAAAGCTAAAATACCTAAAAAAGTGAAAATAGTTGAAAAAATAGTGTATTTATGGTAAAATAATAGAAGTTAAATTTTTAAAATTCTTAATAAATTTCATTTTATATGAAATTTATTATAGTAACTTGTAAACTATATCTTTAATTAAAGAAAGGGAAAAAGACTATGACAAAAGTAAAAGAAAAAATGATGCAATGGGGCCGGTATTTAGAAAAACTTATAAAAATAGGGACAGTACTTACAGTGCTAACGCTTATATTAACAATATCCGGATTAATATTTTTATGTACAGGACCAAATATTATTTGGATGATGATTTTCTTTGTAGACCTAATAATATTCTTGAGTGAACTTATACTTGAAGTTTGTATATCAATGCTAAAAAGCTTCAAAGATAAGAGTATAGAGTTCGTTCAAAAAAATAATTTTTGGAATATCATATTATCAAATCAAAACTTTATACGTTACTCAGAGTGTATGATTATCGCTGTTATAGGAATTCTTATATTAAGATTGTCATCTATACCATATGTACTATTTATGATGTTTGTGTTTTGGGGATGCATGTTAACGAGCAGAAATATTGCAGAGTTCTTTGAAAGACGGCTAAAAGACTAACATTTTAAAAGCAGACAGTTGGCATTGCCAATTGTCTGCTTTTATGATAATATACAATAAAAATAATGAAAGCATTGTATAGGAGAATTAAACATGTATAAGATGGAATATAAAACGCCAGAAGGATTTTCTAATATAATAATGAATAGCGATGGAGAATATTTAACAGGATTATGGTTTGAGGGGTCAAGAGATAGTAAAAAACATTCTATAAATTGTGAGGAAAAAAAATTACCAATTTTTAAAGAAACTTGTAAATGGTTAGATATTTATTTCTCAGGAGAAAATCCAAATTTTACACCAAAATATAAAATAAATGGAGCAACTGAATTTAGACAAGAAGTTATAGATATAATGAATACAATTCCATATGGAAAAACCATAACATATAATGATATTGCAAAAAAAATTGCAAAAAGCAAAAATATAGAAAAAATGTCAGCACAAGCAGTTGGAGAAGCAGTAGGTTGGAATCCTATATGTATTATTATTCCATGCCATAGAGTTGTAGGAACAAATAGAAGTCTTATAGGATATGGTGGAGGAATGAATAATAAAATTTCTTTATTAAAACTTGAGGGAATGAACATAAATGAAGAAAAACTAAAGATAGAAGAATAATTGATAAAATAGAAACAAAGAGGGATTTTTTGTTTAGAATAAATTGTAAAAATTTGTAAATATTGTAGACAAATCAAAAATAATATTGTAGAATAATGACATAGGAAATTGATAATTAGTGGAACGGTTTTGCCACCCAATATTATACGATTCATCGTAGGAAAGGCGGGTGGTG